>CALHBW010000226.1 GCA_937930625.1 uncultured Saprospiraceae bacterium
AAGTCACCGAAAAAAGAGGGAAAAAATGCCCGCAAGGCATAGCTTTATGGTAAAACAGATTGAAAAACAACTAAATAGCGGTGAGTCAGTATTGTAACAGATTACACACCCTACCATTAACCATTAACCATTAACCATTAACCATTAACCATTATTTATTGATTAATAGCTTCTTTACAATTCGCTGATTGCCTTCCGTGTGAATGTCGATGAAATACAAGCCGTGTGCGTAGTCATTCGTTTGAATGAGAACGGGTTCGTATGGAATTTCGCTGAATGACATCCGATGAACGGTTTGTCCCAACATATTGGAAATGGAAAGCGTACCGCGAAGCCCTGCGAGCATATTCATATCGAGGTAGGTTTCGTACCTTGCAGGATTGGGCGATAGGGTGACATCTGCATGAATTTGAATAGGGTCAGCTCCACCGCCGCCGGACAGTTCGATGTTCGTTTGACATGCACCGGTCCAGTCTGCATTGAGTACTTTGACGAGATAATCACCTGCAGGAAGATTAGCTGTTTGAGATGAACCACAGTTTATATCAGCGCAAGAAAAGACGGTAATCCAACCTGCGTTGGTATCATGGATTTGATAATAATAATTACTTGCCGGTCCTTCCATTGTTATCTGTCCGTTGCCATAAGTAATCGTAATTCCATTACAATTTTCGACTGTGACACCACCCTGATCACAAGCGTCGCCTACGCCGTCACCGTCGCTGTCTGATTGGTTGGGATTGGGCGTGTTTGGGCAGTTGTCTTGGTTGTTGCAAATGTTATCATTGTCTGTGTCGCCGCCTTGATTGTCGCACGGATTGCCGCCGCCTGAAACCGGAACAGTATATTGAGCATAACATCCGGGATTAGAATTGATGGCTTTTACAGTGTAAGTACCCGCTATCAGACCCGATACAACTTCTGTACTATTGCAGTCACCATCGCAAATCGTTTGGTCACTCCAACCTGTTCCCGGTCCGATAATTCGTAGCTTCAGACTTGAAGCAGCATTGGAAATAGTCACACTGCCGCTTGACCCGCCACTAACTTGAATGTCTGTACAAGGATTGTCGGATACGAACTCACCTGCACAGTCACATCCATTAGATTGAATGACATCATTAATCGTGTTTGAATTGCCATCATCGCAGGCAGTTCCGGGCGTTTGTTGTGCGCCTACGGAAGCGTCATTGTCGTCGCAATCGACGTTTGCACATACATTATCATTGTCATTGTCGCCACCTTGATTGTCGCAAACACCGCCGCTGCCTTCGGTGACGGTTATCATTTGTTGAGCATAACATCCGGGATTGGAATTGAGGGCTTTTACAGTATAATTACCCGCTATCAAACCCGATACGGTTTCTGTACTACTACAATTACCGTCGCAGATTATTTGGTCACTCCAACCCGTTCCCGGTCCGATAATTCTTAGGTTCAAACTTGAAGCAATATTTGAAATAATAACATTGCTGCCCGATGCGCTCACTTGTATATCATCACACGGATTGTCGCTGCCACCATCGTCTTCTCCGGCACAGGTACACCCGTCTGATTGGATGACATCGTTAATAGTACCGGAATCACCGTCATTGCAAGCCGTACCGGGTGTCGTTGGGATGTTTGGGTTAAAGTCATTGCAATCCTCCTCTTCGCATACGCCATCGTTGTCATTGTCAGTGCAAGAGTTTTCGCAAGTAACAGGATATAAGGTGTTGACAGAAAGGATGTCAGTGGGACTCATGTAATTTAAGCGTCCTATCTGATTGGCGGTCATACCCGGCGGCAAAGAATTAGGGTCATTAATAAAATACATGGGTTGAGTATCGTCAATAGTAACGCTGGAGTGAAATTGGACGTAGTGCATGACGGAGGCAAAATCGTAAGCACCTGATGCAGTCTCACTTCCTTGTGGTTGAAATTGAAATGCCCAATTTCCATCCAAATTATCCCAATTTACAGTTATGAAATCGTCTCTGTCCGGGCGGGTTTGTTCGTGAAAAAAACCTGCTTTATGCAGAATTTCATGGATAATCGTATGGTTACTGTAACAACCGCCACTAAGATTAATCACCTGATTTGGTGTACCGCTATTTCCAACACCCAATACATAACAACCGCTTCCAACATTTCTGAATTGAACATAATCCTCTTCGTCGGTGCGTTCAGTTACGCATAAGTTGGTTTGGTCATTGATGTCTTCTATGGCATCCAAGATTAGATTTCTCTGTGTTTGAGAAAGTCCTTCTCCCCATACATAGGGTATCGTACTATTGGGCCATCTTCTCGAAGCAATAGAGGTAATATTTCCTCTTAAAAAGATTTCAGTAGAGTAATCTTCAGTAAGTATTACATCGCCTCCATACACGACGACCTCTCCATATCGTGCTGCTTGTTCGACCACGGGGTCTTCTCCTTCATTATATTGTATTAGTACATCTATAATTTCGTCGGGCGTTTGGTCGTGACCAAAACCCATACAGGCAGAACAGGTGTCTTGTGCTTTTAGGGATAAAGTCATACAGCACATCAAAAGGCTGCATAGAAGGGTTAAGACTAGATAATTTTTCATGATAACGTGTTTAAATAATTAAAAAAATAAAGGCATGTTTAAATTTCGCAGAAAAGTAGTTGACACTTTTTCGACTTTATTTTAAAATAAAAACAATATTTAGAACCTCCGTTTACTAAACTTTAAAGAGTCTATTGATACCCCACAGAATAAATATTTTTGATTATCAAGTAATTATAATTTTAAAAATTAACTTATTTTATAAAAATTTATTTTAAAATTGCAATTGATTATCAATGTGTTACGAAATTTAGAAATTCAATTCAAATGAGTTTTCTATTCTGTGGGGTATCAATAGACTCGAAAAGTTTAGTAAACGGGGTACATCATTTTTATTTGTAATAAAGTGTCAAACACTATTCTAAACATGCCAATGTTTTTTTGTTTTTTTTTGAAAAATAATGCAAAAAACAAGCGACAAAGATAGACCTTTACACTGTTTAATTTTGAGTTTTGAATGATTGAATTTTGAATATTCTAAATTTTGATTATCAATAATTTTAATACAATACAAACAAAAATCCACACCCGCACTTCCATTCAAATGCAAGTGCAGACCTGGCGTACCGCAGGCAAAACAATCACCTTTACGAATGGTTGTTTCGACTTGTTGCATTATGGACATATTCATTATTTGGCAGAAGCGGCAGACTTGGCGGATTGCTTGGTGGTCGGGGTCAATTCGGATGCCTCTGTGCAGCGATTAAAGGGGAAACATCGCCCTATAAAAGACGAAAAAAATCGCGTACACATCCTCGCGGCACTCGCCTTTGTGGATGCAGTTATTTTGTTTGAAGAAGATACGCCTTACAACTTGATTGACTTGGTACAACCCGATTTCCTCGTCAAAGGCGGCGATTGGCAACCCGAACAAATCGTCGGTTCGGACATCGTATTGGCGAGAGGCGGAAAGGTCTTGTCGCTACCTTTTATTGAAGGATATTCCACCACGAATTTAGAAAGAAGAATTAAAACGTGCTGATGTGCTGACGTACTGACGTGCTGATGTGCTGACGTACTGATGTGCTGACGTACTGATGTGCTGACGTATAGTTTCGGTACATCAGCACATCCAAACATCAGCACATCAGCACACCCACACATCAGCACATGCAAATAACAGGTTTCACATTTATACGGGATGCGGTCAAGTTGGACTATCCGGTGGTGGAGGCGATTCGTTCTGTCTTGCCTTTGTGCGATGAATTTATCGTAGCTGTCGGAGCTTGTGAGGATGGTACACGCGCCTTGATTGAAGCCATTCCAACGGATAAAATACGAATAATAGATACCGTTTGGGATGATGCCTTGCGCGAGGGCGGGCGCGTACTTGCGGTAGAAACGAACAAGGCAATGGACGCCATCGCAGGGCAGTCGGATTGGTGTGTTTATATTCAGGCGGATGAAGTTTTGCATGAGCAATATTTGGAGGAAATTCGGGCAGCGATGTTGCGTTATAAAGATGATGAACGGGTAGAGGGTTTGCTGCTGAAGTACAGGCATTTTTATGGTTCGTATGATTATGTGGCAGACTCGCGGCGATGGTATCGACAAGAGGTACGCATTGTGCGGCACGACCCACAAATTCGCTCATGGAAAGACGCGCAAGGCTTCCGAAAAAATGGCAAAAAACTCCAGGTAAAAGCCATCAATGCGGAGATGTATCACTACGGATGGGTGCGCCACCCAAAGTACCAACAACTCAAACGCCGCCACTTTGAACGATACTGGCACAACGATGGCTGGATTCAAGAAAACCTGCCCGATGTCGATGAATTTGATTATTCGGAAATAGATACCGTCATTCGATTTGAAGGCACGCACCCGCGCACGATGCAGCCACGTGTAACACGCATGAATTGGAAATTTACCTTCGACCCCACACAACGAAAATTAACTTGGAAAGAACGCCTATCGCGCACCTTTGAACGACTGACAGGCTATCGAATTGGGGAGTATAAAAATTATCGTTTGTTGAAATAAATTCCCCCTGTCGTCAGACGAATCCGGTTATAAATAGAGCGTATCTGATTGGTCAAACCACAAACTTTTGAAAAAACCTTCGTCTGCCGACTATTCGATACTTTACCAGAACATTTCATTGAAATTTGGAATTTACTCAACCCTTCGATGCGCCCGAATAAACGCCGTCGGGTCAAGATAGCCTTCCGTATTCACAGCATAGCCACCCCCCACAGGCAAGCTCGTATCCGCCCGTACTTCAAAATGCAAATGAGCGAGATACGTTCCGTTGGCATTGCCGATAGTGCCGATTTTTGCTCCGCGTTTTACCCATTCACCCGCCTCCACCAACATCGTATCACAATGCGCGTAAAACGATTCATACGTTTTTTGATTAGGGAGAAAATGAACAATTCGCACGATATTTCCCCAACCCGGACCATAATCCGCTGCAAATTTCACATAGCCATCGCCAATCGCATAAATCGGGTCGCCCAAATCCGTATTGCCGCCGCCTGTGCCGTTCCAGTCATCTCCCAAATGGTTATTCTCTCCGAATGGTTGAGCATTATAATATCGTTTGGCATCCGGTTTTCCTACCGGAAAATCAAAGCCGTCTGCTATGTATTTTGGTGTAAAATTATGGGCATCTTCCTCAACAACAGTAACTTCCGATTCTATCACCTTTTTAGAAGGTTCTCCAAAATTACATGCGCCAAATAATAAGGCGAAAAACAAAAATTCTATCTTCATAACAACTTTGTTAGTGTTCGGGCTAAAATGTGGAATAGTCGGCAGACGAAGGGGTTTATAAAAATTCGTGGTTGGACTAACAAAATGGGAGTTGTTTACAACCGGATTCGTCTGACGAGAAGGGGATTGTTTAAACAAAAAAAATCCGCACACAAAACTTGCATACGGATTCTCTTAAATTCGTCAACACATCAACACATCAATTCATCAACTCGTCAACTCGTCACCCCGTCAGTTAGTCACCCTTCTCGCCATAATATTCAGTGCGATACCGATGTCATTACTAATTACTTTATCTTTCAAATCATCCGCCACTGAGTCTTTGTCTGTACTTCCATAGCTAATGCCCCACTGTGTACGGTCAATCACAAACTGTGGTGCAGATGCCGTCACTGCGTCACCTGCTACGGCAACTTTTGCATTGAACTCGATGCTTTTGCTCACGCCTTTTAGTGTTAAGTTACCTTTCACTTTATGTGTTGCGCCTGCTACGCCCGTGAGTGGCTCTGTACCTGTAATCTCAAACTTCGCATTCGGATGATTTGCCACATCAAAAAAGTCTGCCGACTTCAAGTGACCTTCCAATTGTCCTTTGCCGTCACCTTCGAGGTCCGTATTCACAATACCCGCCATATTCAACAAAACTTCTCCGCCAACTATCTGACCGTCAGCGACTTCTATACGTCCGTTTTTAATTGGCAATGTTCCTGTATGTTTGCCGCCTACAAATCGCTTCGAGCCTGTCCATGCTACCGAGCTATTGCCGCCGACCATGTAAGTCTCTGTGGCGGTTGGTGTCGGGTTTGGTTTTTCGGCTTCGCCTGTTTTTGCTTTATCGCCTTCTAC
>CALHBW010000227.1 GCA_937930625.1 uncultured Saprospiraceae bacterium
ATTGATTTTAAATAGATAACAAAGAAATCTTGTCGTCTGACATTTTGAAAATGTCCGACGACTTACGCTCATCCTCCAATTTCAATGCAAGACGATTTACAAAATCGTTTTACGTTCCACTAAATTCCTAGATGAGCCATTATTTTACAACTTGTCCCGACGAATGACGGTATTAATTTAATGTGAAAACAAAAGTGTCAACTACAATTCTAAACATGCCAAAATGTTTTGTCAATATCTTGATACGCCCGAAAATTTACCATTATTATTCTCCCAAAATATTCTATCTTTCCCATTGACATCACCATCCATATTAAAATCAGTGGGTAAATACAGCCCGAAGTTACCGTTATCATCTGACCAAAAGCCCTTGTCGGCACCATTAATATCGTAGCCGTTCAAATCATTGCCCGTTTCACCGGCTAACATTCCCCAATGTAAACTATCCAATATGGTTTGCCCGGTACTTGTACTTGTGGTATAAGCATCTTGTATAGTGAAATCCCAAGTCAGGATATTTCTCTCTACGGAAATTTTTTGTGGGGACATAATACCCATGTGATTACGATGTTCTATGACAATATAAATAGAATCCGGCGCGGTATTGAGTTCATCAAAAAGTGGTTTGAGTAGCTGCACTCGTCCATCTTTGAGCAACCATGCGGCGGTGCGACTAACTGTACTATTCGCCTCAATTTCCGTTCGCGCCGAAATCAGTATCCAGTCCACTACTTCCGGCGGATAATTATTGAAAATAAGCGGTACACGCTCCGTTCCGTAGTAATCAAAGGGTGCAATGTTATAAGGTTGTATAGCCATTGTATGGTCAAAAGTTGAATCTATTTGTCCGGGTAAAATATGACGCAAGGTATTCATATCGGTACGCATTGTATCGCCTGATATATCAAAAGTTCCTTCCAAAAAGACACGCAAATCTGCATATACTTCACGAAGGGAAATATCAAGACGCTTTCCGGTACTTGTCAGTCCGTTGGTAGCAGGACAGTCGCTAAGATGATTGGCTTCAAAATCCGACCAAATATCCTGCAAACTGCGTGTTTTGTCCCTTGCAATTTCGGCGGCGAGTTGGCGTGTGACGTAGTAGGTCGAAATTGAAGTTCCGCTATACGACACCTCCTCGCCCACATGAGAATAGCCCCCCATGTTTTCACCATAGGCAGATACTACGGCAGCTTCACTCCCATAATTAGAATATCTCCACAGACTATCCGCAGCATCAATAGCAGCTACCGAAATAACATTATTATAATGAACGAGTGAATCCGAACCGTCATAGGCAGTTTTGTAAAACGGTTTGGCATAATATGCCGGATATTGCGGAAAACTATCAATATTGAGCCCTTCATTGCCCGTAGCTGTTACGATAAATTGTCCTTTGGAATGTGCCAGGGCAATGGCTTCTTCGAGTATATCGGAGGCTTGTCCGTTATAACCTGCACTGATATTAATAATATCGGCATCGTGGTCAATGGCATGATATAAAGCACAGATGAAATTAAACAACGTTCCCTGACCGTCTTCACCAAATACCTTGAGCGGTACGACATTCATATTCATATACATATCCGAATCTTCGGCGATTGCACGCATACCAAATGTACCGTGTCCGATAGAATCTACAAAACTGCCTTGAATAGATGTCAATGTATCTGTATAATCATAGCCTGAATGAGAAGATATATTGTAACAACTATCCAAAGGGGCGGCATTGTCAAGATAAGATGTAGCATCCCAGTTTTGTATATCCGTCCCTGAATCCAACAAAAATATAGAGACGGAATCAGGATAGTTATGCAGATAATCACCTCTCCAAGTCCAACCTTGTGTACCGGGAATAGGACCTATTCCAAGTATATTATTGAAGCCACCATCTAATCTTCCTCTTCTGGTCTGTGTTTGTTTTCTGGTATCAATATCCAAAAGGGTCTGTAGTGTGATAGAGTCGTTGGGAAATTGGTAAAGGTAGAGAGGACGATTGCAACTGCAACTATCTTTAGCAAAAGCACCATTAGGAAAAAGGTGCTTGGTTTCGTAGTCTTCTTTGTCTTGTAGGTCGTCGTACTTAATGATGAGTTGTTCGTATTCTATAGGCTGACCGAATAAATCATAGCCCGGTACAATAACATATATCGTCTCGGAGATAAGTTCTAAGTCAGTTATACGTGTAGAGTCGGTTATATGAAGTGTGTACTTACCCACATTATTGATTTGAAGATTAGTAATGGTAAAAATGGAATCTGTCCTACCCAACACAGTCCTATTGTTTTTTTTCCATTGGTAGCTGACGTTTTGATTGTTATTGCCGGGAAGTGGAGTGGACAATGAAAATGTTAATGAAGCACCCAACTCTACTATGCGGGATTGGACTTCGCCATGATATTGAGGGGAATATCGAAAATCACTGATGGAATTGTTGACATCGTAAGTGGCTTCGACAGCATCGTGCAAAAATTTATTCTTATCAAGGTATAAAATACTTAAATCGGGAAACATAGAAAAATTAGGAATATTACCGCTAAATTTATTATTACTCAACTTCAACTCCTTTAAATTACTTAAATTAATAAGCTGTGTAATGTTACCACTCAGATTGTTATATCCCAAATGCAATATCTCTAACTGTGTCAAACTACTCAAGTCCGGGATTGTATCGCTCAAATCATTATTTGAAAGCCGCAACCATTTTAATTTAGTTAAATTACTAATACTAGCCGGAATGTTGCCGGAGAATTGGTTTTGGCGCAATGTCAGAAACTCCAAATTCACCAAACCTCCGATAGCATCCGGAATACTACCTGTAAGTTGATTCACACTTAGTCGAAGCTCTTTTAAGTTCTCTAAGGCTCCAATTTCGGTCGGGATAATGCCTGTAAACTGATTATTGAATAAATATATTTTCTCTAAATGTGTCAAATTTCCTATTTCGGTCGGGATATTGCCACTGAACTGATTATTTTGTAAATATAGTTCCTTTAAGCTATCTAAGGTTCTAATTTCGGTCGGGATAATACCTGTAAACTGATTGTTGAACAAATGTATTTTCTCCAAATATATCAGATTTCCTATTTCGGTCGGGATATTGCCACTGAATTGGTTATTATGTAAATATAATATCTTTAAGCCACTTATATCTCCAATTTTGGGTGGAATGTCACCACTGAATTGATTATTATTAAAATATAAAAATCTTAGATTTATTAAATTCTCAATTTCAGGTGGAATAGTACCACTCAACTCATTGAAAGACAAGTTTAACTGTTGTAATTTTGTTAAATTCCAGATGACAGATGGAATGGTATCAAAGAGTTGGTTATCACGTAAATTTAAAGTGATTAATTTTGTCAAATTTCCAATTTCAGGTGGAATAGTGCCGGTGAGTTGATTTTCGGGCAAACGTATTTTTTTTACATTCGTCAGATTTCCAATTTCAGGTGGAATACTTCCGCTGAGGTGGTTTTTGGCGAGGCTTAAATAGGTCAACTTATCTAAGTTCCCGATTTCAGGTGGAATACTCCCTTCTAAATTATTGCCGGCGCCTTCATTGTCTTGGCAATCAGGTATACCACCCATATCAATACAAGTCACCCGGTCTGAATTAATGTCTATCCCATACCAATTATCCATAGGAAGGTTCAAATCCCAAGTGTTCGTCCAATTTATTCCATTGGTAGCATTGTATAAAGCAACAAGTGCAAGGGAGTCATGATGCCTGTCTTGTGCCGTACCAATTAAGGGGCATAGAAGTAGCCAACAGGCTATGAATCGTGTTGTGGTC
>CALHBW010000228.1 GCA_937930625.1 uncultured Saprospiraceae bacterium
ACTTTCATTGTCGAATGTCTCGATAATATTTTCTAAATATTGTTCAAAATATTCGATTAAATCTTTATTTGAGATGTTACCAAATTGTAACAATAATACTTTTGGCGGTGCGCCTTTTAAGAAATAATAATCAGAAAAATCCGAGTCCTTTGAAATGACTATTCTTTCTTCTTGAATGGCAATTTCAATGATTTCAGAATCCTGAAGTAAATGACCGTCTTCAAAATCTGTGGTATGTATGCAGTCGTAATTTTTAGATTGCAAATACACACATAATTTGGGTGGCAATTGGGTATCTACAATAAATTTCATGACGGAATGGCTAAAATTTGTTTAGTACGAGCAATTTTCACTGCATAATTCAAACAAGCCTGTATATCCTCTCTTTCAATGTAAGGATAATCCTCAAGAATTTCCTCGAAAGTCATCCCTCCGGCTATCAGTTCCAACATTTGTGCGACGGTGAAGCGCATATTTCTGATAGAAGGCTTCCCGTGCATGATGTTGGGATTGGTAGTGATTCTTTCTATATGTTGCATGATGTTTTATTTTTTGCAAAAATACGAAACTACCCTGATAGGAACGCAGATTTAGCGGATTTCGTACCGACTGTTTTAACTGTTGAATGGGGCATCAAGCCCCATAAACTCGCGGCTACCATTTTCGCGCTTCGCGCGGCGACGGTTAAAACCGTCGGTACGAAACGCAAAACGCGCTAACAGATTCAACCTGTTAGCGCGTTTTGATTTATTGTAAATACATCAGCGGTTCACAGATTTCCGTAATCGTGAATTATAATAATGCTGATGATAATAATATTCAAGTGTTGTGTATTCATTATGGTGCAAAGATATGCTTTTTTTTAAGCAGAAGCAAGTTGTGGTAAATTGGGAGGAGAGGCAGCAAGCATTTTTTTTTGTTTTATAAGCATATAATTTATGGTAAAAAATCACAATAAGTTCTTGGCACAAAAGGAGAACAATGACTACCTTTATATAGATATAACTCAACTCAAGTTACGAATACCTACTGTACTAACCTGAGAAATTACTTCATTATACATTAACCTTTAGTTATGCAATTCAAACCCTTTTTACTTCTTGCTTTCTTGCTCCCTACTTTCATTTATGCCCAAAATTGCAATATCGAAATTTCGGCGTGTACATCTTCTTCTCCTACCGTTCCTATACCTAATTCGATGCGAAGTGTCGATAATTTAGGCGGCTCAATGGGGTTTGAAATGGTAGGTCTGCATCCCGATGGTAGATTCGGATATGCCGTTAATGGTATTGGCGACATTAATCATGACGGCTTCGATGATATTGCCGTTTGCGCGCCTTGGTCCACACCGGGCATGGTGAATGAAAACGGAGAGATTTACATTATTTTTGGAAATGACAATTACACGCCTGATTTTGATGTCAGTTTGTTGGATGGTACAAATGGCTTTCGCGTACAAGGCGTGAACGCCGAAGACCGACTCGGCTACGGCGGCGCAAATCCGGCAGGCGATATAAATAACGACGGTATCGACGACCTCATCATCACAACGCCCTATGCTGACCCCGACAGTACCAACACAGGGAGTGCTTATGTGATTTATGGAAAAAATAGTGACTTCCCGGCAGATATGAGTGTGGATATGTTGGATGGTACGAATGGCTTTACGCTCAATGGCACAAATTATTGGGACAATTTCGGTACGACGGGCGGCTATGTCGGAGATATGAACGATGACGGTATCGACGATTTTTATGTGACGGCAGATGATACCGATTTTAATGGTGAATCAAGCGGTACGGTCTATGTGATTTATGGAAAAAATCATTTTCCTGATACGATGGATGTCGATACGTTTTACATCGAACACGGTTTTATGATTAACGGAAAATCAACGGATGATAACGTGGGGATTGCCGTAGGCAGCTTAAAAGATATGAACGGTGACGGGCGAAACGACCTCGCGGTAGGTGCCTTTCATGCGAATGGCGATACAGGCGCGGGTTATGTGATTTACGGGAAATCGGGCGATTTTACGGACACCTTGAATGTCGCCAATTTGGATGGCACAAATGGCTTTGAAATACTCGGCAAAGCAGTCGGCGATGGACTTGGAACCGCTATCGGTGATGCAGGCGACCTCAATGCCGACGGACTCAACGACCTCTACATCAGCGCACCAAAAGCCAGTGTCAATAGTGCCGCTGTAGCCGGACAAACCTACATTATATATGGTACTGCAACGGCGTTTTCGGCTACGCTTGATATGACGACTTTAGGTGGAAGGGGATTTACGATTAATGGAATTGAATCCAGCAGTTTTTTGGGAAATTCGGTTTGCGGACCGGGCGACATCAATGGTGATGGCACAGACGACCTGCTTATTGCTGCGTTTCTCGCTGATGGAATGACGGGGTTTTCAACGGGTGAAGCTTATCTCTTGTATGGCGATGTTATGGGATTTCCTGCGGAGTTGAATCTAAGTAATTTGGATGGTACGAATGGCTACAAAATTCACACAAATGAAGCATATGGAAGACTAGGATTTGACGTGGGGAGTGCTGGCGATTTTGATGGCGATGGAGCGAATGACATGCTCATAGGAGCAGATTTTGGTACGCCCGAAGCTGTCGGACAAAACGGTAAAGCATACTTATTATACGGTTTGCCGTTTACTAATTCGGACTGTCATCCTATAAATGCTCCTTTGTGTCTTGGCGACACGCTTTTTCTTAATTTAAGTGAACCGCGCTCCGGGGCTTGGTCTTTTAGTGGTACAGGAGAATTTGTACAAACTGAATCCGGCGCGTATCAATATGTTCCGGCAGATACTGATGTAGGGTCGCTTGCCTTTGCATGGCTTGCAGCAGATGATTTTTCGTGTTTTGCTTCCTATTCGGTCACATATGATGTATGTGCGCCGTCGGATTCGCTTATTTTATTTCAAGGTACACGAAACGACAATATAGCAATATTGGATTGGGAAATACAAAATGAATTACAAACCTTAAATTTTGAGGTGGAAATGAAGTCTGTTTTTGATGTATATTTGCCTCTTGACACTTTATCGGCGCAAGGTGCTAATGCAGGTATTAATTCCTATCAATTTCAAACAAATAATCTTCTACAAGCCGGAATATATTATTTTAGATTAAAGCAAAATTATATGGATGGCAATTATTCATACAGTAATGATGTTGCCGTCACGATACCGGGACGAGGACGAGGACTGACAAGTTTTCCCAATCCGGGAATCGGGATATTTACATTGGGCTTGAATGTAGTGAATGATGATGGTGTCACAATCCATATTTCTAATATGTCGGGGCAACTTGTCCGTCAAATCGAAGCACCTACACGCACCCGTTCGCAAGGCTTTACGATTGATGTGAGGGATTTACCGGAAGGTATTTATTTTTATACTGTCGAATCCAAACAAGGCGATATTTTGGAGCAAGGGAAATTGGTGAAACGGTGAGGTGACAAGCAAACTTAGATGGATAGTAGGGTGAACGTAAGAAAAATTCTATAATGTGTATTTTTGAAATTGGAGCATAAGCGTGAGTCGGCGGACATTTTCAAAATGTCAGGCGACAGCGTTGATTTATTTTGTTGATTATTAAATCTTTACACAACTTAAAAAATTATAATTCATTAAAGGTAATTAAATTTAAAACACAAACGTTCTCGCCTGACATTTCAAAAATCTATCGATACCCCACATCTTTTTAAATGTCGATATTTTTAAAACAAAAAATATTTCTATATTTTTATTTTACTTAAAAATAGTATTTTATAAATTAAGAATATTTTAAATAAAACAAAAAATATAAGTAATCCGTT
>CALHBW010000229.1 GCA_937930625.1 uncultured Saprospiraceae bacterium
GCCCAACGACAAGCCACCCGCGATGCCGGAAAATTAGCAGGTTTGGACGTGCTACGAATTGTGAACGAACCCACAGCCGCGAGCCTCGCATACGGCATTGGTTTGAATCAGGATGAATCCAAAACGATTGCGGTATATGACTTGGGTGGCGGTACGTTTGATATTTCGATTTTGCAGATACAAGGCGGTATTTTTGAGGTGCTTTCGACTAACGGTGACACCTTTCTTGGTGGTGATGATTTAGATAGAGCAATTATTAATTTTTGGTTAAAAGAAAACAATATCGACCCACAAATTCTAACAGAAAATAAAACGCTCAGTCAAGAAATTCGCATTGCTGCCGAGCAAGCCAAAAAAACACTTTCTACTGATAATCAATACATTGGAAGGGTAGAGGAGTGGTCTTTCGAAATTATGAAGGCACAATTTGAATCCTTAATTTCTCCATTAATTAATAAAACATTAAATAGCTGCAAACAAGCATTGAGTGATGCGAAATTGACCGTAGAAAATATTGATTCAGTCATTATGGTCGGCGGTAGTACGCGCGTGCCTTTGGTGAAGAAAACGGTGTCCGAATTTTTCAATCAAGCGGTAAATGATACGCTCAATCCTGATGAAGTGGTGGCATTGGGTGCAGCGATTCAGGCGGATATTTTGGCAGGAAATAATAAGGATTTATTGCTGATTGATATTACGCCTTTATCGCTTGGAATTGAGACGATGGGCGGTTTGATGGATACGATTATTCCGCGCAATACGAAAGTTCCCGCGAAAGCCGGACGGCAATATACGACCTCCGTTGACGGACAAAAAAATCTGCAAGTCGCCGTTTATCAAGGTGAGCGCGACCTCGTCAATGACAATCGAAAACTCGGAGAATTTATCTTGCGTGGTATTCCACCGATGCCTGCCGGAATCCCGAAAATTGATATACAATTCATCTTGGATGCCGATGGGATTTTGACCGTTCGAGCGCGAGAATTACGAAGTGAAGTAGAGCAGAGTATTCAGGTGAAATCTGCCTACGGTATCAGTGAGGAAGAAATGGCACGGATGCTCTTGGATTCCATTCAAAATGCCGAGTCGGATATGAAAATTCGCGCCTTGCTCGAAGCCCGAAATGAAGCGAATAATATCATTCTTTCTGCCGATAAATTCTTGACACAAAACGCGACCATTCTCAGCGAAGAAGAAATTTCAGAAACAAAAAAATTAACAGATATACTGCGACAAAGTGTTGAAGGTCAAGATAAAGACGCCATCAACGTAGCAATGGATAATCTTAATAAATACACCACGCCCCTCGCACACCGCGCGTTGGATGCGAATATTGGGGAGGCAATAAAAGGAAAGAAATTATAGATTCATTTTATCACAAAAGATGAAAAAAATATGAGTAAAAAGAAACCTAAATACACGCTGCAAGATGTTCTATGGAAAGGTGTTATAGAAGATTTGATTGAATTTATTGTGAGATTTTTTTTCGATAAATTGGGCAGATGAAATTGACTTTTCAAAAGGTGTAAAATTCCTTGATAAAGAACTGGCAGAAATTACTGCTGACCTCGGTGAGGGGCAGCGATATGTGGATAAACTCGTCCAATTGTACACTAAAAGCGGCAAGCCAAAGTGGTTTTTGATTCACATAGAAGTACAAGGCTACAGAGATGTGAATTTTGCCAAACGGATGTTTATTTACTTTTATCGGATATTGGATAAATATGGAATGCCAGTTACGGCACTTGCTATTTTTACGGATGATAATAAAAAATTTCACCCTAAATCGTACATTATCAACCATTTCGGTACAGAAAATGTATATAAATATAACACCTATAAATTATTAGATAAAAAACCGGAGGATTTTCAGGATATGGATAATCCCATTGCGGTAGTCATGGAAACGGCTTGGTATGGCATTCGTCGGAATCGCAAAAAACTAACGGATGAAGGGCTGATAAGTTTGAAATTTGACCTAATTCGGCGTTTACTAAAAAAGGGATACAGCAGAGAGGTCATTGAGGTGCTTTTAAACTTTATAAAAAAATATGTACGTTTTGAAAAATCGGAAACTATCCCTATATTTGAAAACCAGTTAGATGATTTTTTAGGCAAAACGAAAACAATGGGCGTAAAAGAAGCAATCATACAATGGTACAGCGAACAAGCTGCCGACGAGCGTGAGGAAATAGTCACCAAGCAGGTCACCGAGCGAGTAACGGAGGAAGTTACTGAAAAGGTAACGGAGGAAGTCACTGAAAAGGTAACAGAGGAAGTTACTGAAAAGGTAACAGAGGAAGTTACTGAAAAGGTAACAGAGGAAGTCACTGAAAAGGTAACAGAGGAAGTCACTGAAAAAGTAACAGGAGAAGTTACTGAAAAGGTAACAGAGGAAGTTACGAAAAAGCACATCCTCAATATGCGAGAAAAAGGCTTATCAGATAAGCAAATTTCCGAATTGCTTGATATTTCACTTGAGCAAATTCAGGCTTTATTCTCATCTAAAGAATGACAGATGTTTAATAGTTCGACAAAAATAGGGTAAATAATTATACGCGAGTTGTAAGGCGAAATTCACAGCTACGCAACTATTGAGGGGGAATACTATTAGGGCTATCAGTCAATAGTAGTTGATAGACAGCGTTTTATTACTTATAAATCTTCCTTTTATTCAATGCTTGTTGATACTTCTTTGCATTTCTCAAATGCTGTTTATAGGTCTTTGCAAAATTGGAATAACCCGAAAAATCTTCTTTCGCACAGAAGAATATATAATCGTGTTTTTCGTAATTTAAAACGGCATCAATGTAGGGAATGGAGGGCAAAAGAATCGGTCCGGGCGGTAAGCCTTTGTTCATATAGGTATTGTAGGGCGATTTGATTTTTTTGTGCTTATTGAGTACCCGTCGAATACCAAAATCGCCGAGTGCATACACGAGTGTCGGGTCGGCTTCAAGCGGAATGCCTTTTTCGAGACGATTCATATAAACTCCGGCGATGCGTGGACGGTCTTTTGCCATGTTGGTTTCGGCTTGTACGATAGCCGCGAGGGTCGAAACTTCGGATTGCGATAAGCCGATTTCTTTGGCTCGCGCCTTGCGTTTATCGGTCCAAAAACGCTTGTATTCGGTTGCCATGCGCTCTACAAATTCCTCTGCCGTAGTCGCCCAATTAAACTCGTAAGTATTCGGAATGTACATCGCCATAAAAGTGTTTTCATTGAAGCCGTATCGCGTTTGTACGTTGATGTCTTTGAGCAATTTGAGCAACTCGATAGAGTCTGCCATGATGTTTTTAGTGGCTCTTCCTGCGAGGTCTTTGGGTAGGCGCATGGAGCTAAATGTCACCTTCGCGGGCGTATGCGAACCGGAGCGCAACAAATCTATCAATGAGTTGATACTCATATCGTTACGCAACTTATAGCGTCCGGGATAAATGTGATTTGCTAAGTTTTTTTGCTCGGCTACCCAGCGCATCAACTCCATGTCTTTTACAAAATCTTTATCCTCTATTTTTTGTAAAACTTCATCCGCCCCCGTACCTTTTTCGATGTACAGCCATTCCGTTTGCTTACCCTTCAAATCGACGCCGCTACCGAATATTTTTTGGTATAATTCGTAACCGAAATACGCCGCTACCGCACCTACTATCAAGACGAAGATGAGGAAGTATTTTATGATGCTTCTTTTTCGTTTTGTCATGTATTAATCAATAAGTTCTAAGATTTTCTTTTGTTCATTGGTCGTATCGCTTGAGGGTTGGCAACATTTAGCAATATTCGCATCACAAAGCAG
>CALHBW010000230.1 GCA_937930625.1 uncultured Saprospiraceae bacterium
GGTAGTGCTTCGGCAAGGCGTTTTTTCTCTAATACAGTTACCTCATTATCAGGAAAATAGCCTTCCAACAAATCCAATATCACCTCATTGCTATACGGCTGTGGTTTATCGTCGTTGTGGCGGTAGAGTTGGTCCCAATTGTGTCGTGAATCAGGACTGTACAGCCACGCAAAATAAATCAAAGCCGCCGCCGCAATGACGCCCAATAAAATGATGATATTTCTTTTGCCCTTGTCCATGATTCGAGTTACGGGTTACGAGTTACGGGTTGTTTCGACTGTTTTCAGATATTCATCAAATTCGGGGCTGATTTGTTGAAATGTGTCTTGTTCAATTTTTGTATCGCCATACCATACGCGTTCAAATATGCGTGTGACGTGTCGAAAATCTTTAAAATGCGATTGCTTTCGCATCTCGCGAAGGTATTCGCTGTTCGTTTTATCGCGTTGCCATTTAATGAGATTTTTGAGGGATAATTGTTTTAAAACTTCCAAATAATAAACGCGTACTGCCAATTTATAATCGCCCTTTTCCAATGCTTCCCGCAAGAAGCGTTGGAGGTCGGTTTCGAGCAAATTTTCTTCTGCTTCTTCGATGGTATAAGCGCGTTTTTTCTTTCTATCAACGGCTTGCAAACCTAAGGCATATTTAATCACAAAAAACAACAAAACACCTAATGCAATAATGCCCAAAGTGTACCAAATCAAACGCGTCGAAGAAATATTCGGAAAGAAAGACGATGGTAAATTAAGATTTCGAGGTTTGCGTTCCTTTTTCGGGCGTTCTTCTTTTTCGTTATAATCCAGACCCTCGGTTGCTTCCTGCCAATCTTCCTCATCAAATTCATTGACTTCAATATCTTCATTGAGGTATTCTTCATAATCCAGTCCACTTGTGGCTTCACGGAAGTCTTCAAAATCCCTGATTTCTATATCGCTATTGAGATAATCCTCCTGTGTATTAGATTGAGCAAACCCGTCAAAACCGACAAGCAAAAATAAAAAAGGTAGTATGTAACGATGGAGCTTCAAAAAAAATGAGTAAATGAATAGATGATTAAATGAGTAAATAGATGCCAAATATACTATCAAATACCGACATTTGTGTTTTTTCAACAGAAAAATTCAATACAATGTTGTCGATGCGTTGATATTATTATCGCATTTCAGCATTTTTGCATTATACATTTACTCATTTATTCATCTACTCATTTACTCATTTTAATGCCTTTAATACAAGATTGGAAAAACCGAAGTGCGAGTACGCAAAAGCAGCACCGTAAATTCATCAATCGACTCAAGCGCGAAAAACCAAAAGTGCTGAATGAGCGTGCCGAGCAGTTGCACGAAGAAGTGTTTAGCGAGTTAGATTGTTTGGATTGTGCAAATTGTTGTACGAGTATTCCGCCCATTGTCAATCGCGCAGATGCTTCGCGGATTGCCAAGCACCTCGGCATGAAAGTCACCCGTTTTCAGGATGAATATCTGCACCAAGACGAAGACGGTGATATGGTGATGAATACGACCCCTTGCCCTTTTTTGCAGCCGGATAATGCTTGCCTTATTTATGAAGTGCGCCCCAAAGCCTGCCGAAAATATCCGCACACCGACAACCTCGAATTTGCTAACCACCTGAAATTGCATCAGCAAAATGTGGTGTATTGCCCTGCGGTATTTCATATTATTGAGAGGTTGATTGGTTTATAAGAGTATGTTTAAATGTACGAATAGTCCCGAATTATCGCATTGCTGCATTAATTATACTGTAAACGAGGTAAATTTCGGAAAATGCTGATTCACGCAGAGGTCGCAGAGATTTTATAGTATTTCTCCGCGAACTCAGCGTTCTCTGCGTGAAATATAGATGTTAATATTTTCCGAAATTTATGGCGTTTACAGTATATTCACTAATTCATTCATTCACTCATTCACAACGGCAGCATTTTTGTTAATGAAAAGTCAAAATTTCGTTTTAAATTGCGAAATCAAAATAACATGTGATAAATGGCGTTAACATATCGTCCATTTTTCAAATCAAAATTTTTCAAAATGAATACAAAGATTAAAAGATTGTCGGCAGTAGTATTATTATTTGCCTTTGTTTTGGCGATTTCTTCATGCAGTCGCAAAATGGGTTGCCCGACCAACCTTTCATTGTCAATTGACAACATCTCCCTGACACAAGACCTTGATTCTACTATAGAATAAAACGATAGACGGTAAACGGTGGACGGCAGACGGTGTGGATGCGAGGTAGGACATATATTGTTTTTATATTTTGGCATGTTTGAAGTTGGCAGAAAAGTAGTTTACACTTTTTTGACTTCATTTTAAAATAAAAACAATATTTAAGAACTCCGTTTACTAAACTTCAAAGAGTCTATTGATACCCCACAGAATAGAAAACTCATTTGAATTGAATTTCTAAATTTCATAACTCATTGATAATTAATTATTAATTTAAAATAAATTTTAATAAAATAAGTTAATTTTTAAAATTATAATTAATTAATAATCAAAAATATATATTCTGTGGGGTATCAATAGACTTCAAAGAGTTTAGTAAACGTACATAAAGAGTTGAAAATTAGCTGATTACTAATATTGGTGATATGCTTACGTTTACTAAACTCGAAAAGTTTAGTAAACGTAACTTTTGAGGTTTTTTTGACGAAATATATTTCTTATATAAACTGTAAACCGCGCACTTTCCGTCCACCGTCCACCGTCCACCGTTCCTTATGCAAATCATTGATACACAAGACGGTTCGCACTCTATATTGTCCGACGAATTTGGGGTGAGCTATCATTCCAAATACGGCGCGATACAAGAGTCGATGCACGTTTTTATTGAAGCGGGTTTGCGTTATCGTATGGCAGATTCGGGGTCGCTTGCTGTGTTAGGCATTGGTTTTGGGACAGGATTAAATGCGCTTTTAACTTGCTTAGAAGCTGAAAATCAGTCGATTAAAATTGATTATACAGCCATAGAAGCCTATCCGCTTTCGTCCGAAATTATCCACGAACTGAACTACAAGACCGAACTCCAACTCTCTCCGCAGGATAATTTTTTCCATAAAATACATGATGCCGAATGGGAAAATCGCGTAGTGATTCATCCGTATTTTTCTATCGAAAAAAATAATATGCGTTTTGAGGAAATTGATGTTGAAAATGCTTTCGATGTGATTTTCTTCGATGCTTTCGCGCCCAATTCGCAACCCGAATTATGGGAAGCCCCGATGTTTCAAAAAATGTATAATGCCCTTCATCCAAATGGTGTTTTGACTACTTACTGCGCCAAAGGCGTCGTCAAACGTACCCTAAAATCCGTTGGTTTTCAAATCGAAGCGATTCCCGGACCACCCGGCAAACGTGAAATGACAAGAGCAAGGAAAAGCACTAAATAACAAATATACTACTTACATCACTCTCAAACCAAAACGTCTTTCTGAATTTATTTCAGAATCTCCCGAACGACAAGCACAATATTAAGTGTGAGCTAAGATTTTATATTTCACTCAAGAACAATAAGTTACCTCTTTAATGCAGCATGGTTTTTCTATCATTCGGGAGATACTGAAATAAATTCAGTATGACGGTTACTTTTTAGATTTTGGCTCATGTATGATATAGGCTTAGAGCTTGTTTGGATTTGGAGCTTGGAATTTGTTATTTTTACGCAATGAAAACGGACAATATTTTTGAGGCTTTTGCAGGGGTAAATGCTCTTGTAGTTGGAGATGTGATGATTGACCGATATGTGTCCGGCAATGTAGAGCGCATTTCTCCCGAAGCCCCTGTACCCGTAGTGCATGTACAACAGACAGAAAATCGACTTGGTGGTGCGGCAAATGTTGCACTCAACCTCAAGTCTTTGGGAGCTAGGCCCTATCTATGCAGCGTAGTTGGTGACGATGACGACAGTATTATTTTTGCGAAAAATCTCCAACAGAACAGGATTTCTAAAACCGGCATTCTTCCTTCATCTGCGCGGATGACTACCGTAAAATCCCGTATTCTTTCTCGCAATCAACAACTTATTCGTCTTGACTATGAGCATACTCACAACCTTAATGAAGAAGAAGCTACAGATTTACTTCAAAAAGTTCGTGAGATACTCGATACCAACGAAATACACGTTATTATTTTTCAAGATTATAATAAAGGTGTGCTTATACCCGAAGTCATTAGAAGTGTCCTGACTGAAGCTATTCGACGTGATATTCCAACGGTAGTTGACCCAAAATTCACCAATTTTTTTGCTTATCGCCGCGCTACACTTTTCAAACCCAACTTGCGTGAGGTACGCGACATGTTGGATTTTGAAATTAATCCCGATGATAATGCTACGCTCGAAAAAGCTGCCGATGCCATTCGTCAGGAACTTGGCAATCCCTACACGCTTATCACGCTTTCCGATAAAGGGATGTATTTTGATGATGGTAAAACTAATTTTATTATTCCTGCTGAAGTGCGAAATATCGCGGATGTATCGGGTGCAGGTGACACCGTTTTGAGTCTGATGGCATTGGGTATTGCGACCAAATTAGACCCGAAACGGATGGTACAACTCGCCAATCTTGCCGGTGGATTGGTTTGTGAAAAAGTGGGGGTTGTGCCGGTGGATTTGGAGGAATTGAAACGTAAC
>CALHBW010000231.1 GCA_937930625.1 uncultured Saprospiraceae bacterium
GACGACGAGGTGCAGGCTGGAGGTACCGCCGTTGGTAATCCAGTTTTTTGTACCATTCACGAGGTAGTGGTCGCCCATGTCAATTGCCGTTGTGGTTTGGCTGGTGGCATCGCTTCCCGCTTCGGGTTCGGAGAGGCAGAACGCACCAATCCATTCACCGGTGGCGAGTTTGGGCAGGTATTTTGCTTTTTGAGATTCGTTGCCGTAGGCTTCTAATCCCCAGCATACCAAAGAGTTGTTGACGGACATCGCTACGGAGCAGGAATTATCAATCTTGGATATTTCCTCCATCGCCAATACATACGAAAGCGTGTCCATACCACCACCGCCGTATTGCGGATCGACCATCATGCCCATAAAGCCGAGTTCGGACATCTGCCGAATTTCGTCTTTCGGATAGGTCATATGGGTGTCGCGCTCTATGACACCTTCTTTTAATACGTTTTGAGCTAAGTCTCTGGCAGCTTCTTTGACTGCGAGTTGTTCCTCGTTCAGTTCGAATACCATTATGTATAATGTTTAGTTATTTTCTAAAATAAAAAAATGAACCGTCATTCCGCGCTCCGACGCGGAATCTATTGAGTCTTGGCACAATGTTAAACAGTGGCTTTATACCGTTTGCAGTATAGTTTAAAATCGCGCTTTGTCGTCTGGCAGATTCCGCATCGTGGTGCGGAATGACGTGTTGCTTTTTGGAGTTTTGAGGTTTGATTATTTTTTATATCGTTTTTGGGGATTTTTATTTTTTTCTTCTTTTTGCGCCTGTAGTTTTGGTATCAAACAAAAAATCAAAAAGCAAAGTATCCATGATATTGGGTATGTGTATTTATATAAAGTAAAAATATTTTCAGAAAAATTAATGTCAAATATATATATAATTGGAAAAGCAAATAAAGGAGCGAATATGGCAGCATAATAAGAAACTGCCAAAAAGCCCTCAAATGTAAACTTTTCCCAAAGTTCTTTTTCTGAATGATTATCACTCATAAATGAGGTATCTATTAATGAGTAAAATACACCATACAATACTGCGAGCTGGAAGCTCATGTTACACTTTGCCAAAGTCGATTTCGGTATTATCTCCAATATTAAGGCTCTGACTCAAACCCCGAATTGCCGCATCACTTCCCACTACTGAATGATGCAAAACCACCTCTTCAATCTGTGCAAAACTCCCGATAATCGACTCTCGTACAATCGAATAATCTATCTTGGCATTTTCGCCAATCGTAACATTGGGACCGATAATCGAATTGCTGATGCGACACCCCTTACCGATATTAACGGGATTGATGATGATAGTGTTGTCGTAATGTGGTCTTTCTTGGGGCGCGAAGCCGCCGCGTTTGAGGAGCATGGCGTTGGTTTCGAGCAGAATGTCTTTTTGCCCACAATCAAACCAATTTTTGACGGTGCATGGTTTGAAGCTTACGCCTTGCTCTATCATTCGCATGATGGCATCGGTGAGTTGGTATTCGTCGAGGGTTTTGAGGTTGTTTTCGACGATGTAATCCAATGCTGCGAGTAGTTCGGGTACTTCTTTGCATTTGTACAAACCAACCAACGCGAGATTAGATTTAGGGATGCGCGGTTTTTCGACGACATGGCGTACCATGCCGTGTTCGTTGAGTTCGGCTACGCCGAAATTGCGCGGGTCTTCTACTTTTTTGACGCCCAAACATGAAGTATCTTCATCGACAATAGCTTGAAAATCAGCATCAAATATCGTATCGCCTAATACAATAAAAATTTCCTTTGCATCTTGCAGTTGTTCTTTTGCTGTCCACACGGCATGCCCCAAGCCTTGCCGCGAATTTTGATATACATATTCCCGGCGAATATCCGGGTGTTTGGCGTCCACATAATCCCGAATTTTTTCTCCCAAATGCCCAATCACAAATACAAAATCATTGACCCCCGCCATCCTCAAATCATCAATGATGTAAGATATAATCGGTTTGCCCGCCACCGGAATCAGTGGCTTGGGCTGCGTATATGTATGTGGTCGCAAGTGCGTACCTGCACCCGCTACGGGAATTACGGCTTTCATGTTTTTTTTATTGACGGGTTGATGAGTTGTGGAGTTGATGAGTTGACGAGTTGACGAGTTGTGGAATAGAAAATTTGCTGTACATTTTTTCCAGTCAACAACTCGTCAACTCGTCAACTCATCAACTCCATCAACTCGTCAACCTGAAATTTTAGCTCGCAAAGTTACCGATTTTTATTCAAACGTAGAGCGATTTTGTAAATCGCTTGTGGGGGTAACGATTTACAATACCGTCATTCGTCGGTACAAGAATCGTTTTACGTTTCAACGTAGTTGAATATGTGTCCGCACCATATTTTGCTGGGCTTTGGCAATGAGTTTTCCCGTTTCGTTAGTAACGGTACATTCGAGATTGATGATAGTGCGTCCTTTGCGAATAACTTTTGCACAAACATCCAATATGTCACCCTCTCGCGCTGCTGAAAGGAAATCTACAACGAGATTGATGGAAGTAAAGTGATATTCATTATACAATGAAAAGCAAGTCATTCCGATGACTTCATCGCACATCAGCGATATCATGCCGCCGTGTATGGTGCCGACCGGATTGGTCATTTCTTGTCTGACGGTAAACCTAACAGTTACTTCTCCTTCTTTGGCTTCGCGTACTGTTCCCGCTAACCAATTGCCTACGGCTGATGGTCCGTCTTCGGTGACTTTCCCGATTCGTGCGGCAAATATTTCTACGATTGGATTGCTCATTTCTTGTGTGCTGATTTACTGACGTGTTGTTGTGCTGATGTACTGACGAACAGTATTTTTTTATAAAATTATGGAAAAATGATTGTTTTTTATTTTTAGGTAATAGATTCATTTACAAATAAATAAGAAATACTTTAATCCTAATTTGTAAAAAACCGACCAACTGTTCCTGTGATTATTTTTCGGAATCCTTGACCTTGTAATCAAATTCCGAATCACAAATTCCAAATTCCAAAAGAAAAATACACGTTGTCCCTGACTGAATTGGAATTTGGTGCTTGATTTTTGGAATTTGCAATGTATTTGTAGCTACATTTTTCCTCAAAACATACTTCATAAGAAGTACAAATGATGTAACGATGAAAAGGAAAGATAGTTTAATGTTTTTGTTTTGTATTTGTGTGAGTTTTGTGATGTATGTAGTTACCCCCAAAATTAGGACAGCAAATTAAGGAACAAAAAATGTTTTAAATTTGCAATTATGAGACGCAGAAAATTCACAGCGAACTTCAAGACCAAAGTAGTTTTGGAGGCACTCAAGGAGCGTGAAAGTTTG
>CALHBW010000232.1 GCA_937930625.1 uncultured Saprospiraceae bacterium
GGCGGTTTGGTGTTGTGTGGCATTAAAGAAAATGAAAAGGAAAAAACCTACGAAATAACAGGCTTCAACTCCGAACATGAAGATAAAATCCGGGCAGAACTCACCTCCGGTAATCACTTTACAGATGACGAGCGAAACCAATTGAAATTAGACCATAGAAATATCACATTTAAGCTGTTTAATTTTCGGGGCAAACAAATCGGAGTGGTCAATGTACACCCCTTTGCGGATGATGAGAAATTTGTATTTTACCGAAAAACAAATATCGCTTACATCCGCGAAATGACGGGCGATAAAAAGCTCACCCAAGCCCAACTTGAAGCACATCAAGAGTATAAACGTGAATTGGAATATGCGCGAGAATTGCGTCCTGTACCTAATGCGACGATTGAGGATTTGGATTTGGAGAAGATACAACAGATTATCAAAGCCTTTATCGCAAAAAGCAATTTTCAATACAACATTCCCGACACCCTTCAAGCCGCTATTCCTTTTCTGGAAAGCAATAACCTAATGCAGGGGGGGCAGGTGACACTCATGGGTATGTTGATGTGTGGAAAGCAACCTTATACTCGCATAGGTGCGCGTTGTACGGTAGATTGTTACGTAGAATCGGAAGGGGAAGGCATTGTGGTATCAGACAGGCGGCATTTACAAGATACTATTCCGCCTTTAATGAATGAGGCTTACCGTTTTGTGTTGGGCAATATCCGTATGGCAACCAGCTATGAAAATGGTGGTACACCTGCACCCGATTATCCTTTTGATTTGATTAGAGAGGTCATTCTAAATGCCCTTGCACACCGCGATTACAAACCGGAAAATTCAGTCATCATCATTGTACATCTCAATGAAAAACTCGAAATCAGAAATGCTGGTACTTTCAAACAGAAAATGACCATAACTATACGCGAAAAAAAATATAAAACCCGAAGAATCATCCCACCAAAAGGTATGGCAGAATCCAAAAACCCCAAACTCGCCCAACTTCTCAAAAATATGCAGGAAATAGAGAGTCGTGGTGTTGGAATGACCACCCTCGTCAAAGAAGCATTGGACAATAAAATTGATTTGCCGTACTACTTACTGACTCACAATTCAATTGTACTTTTTATACCCAAAGGAAAAACATATGATGATAAAATGAGGGTAATATTGGGAATTTATGCGAATTGGATAGAAGATAAATACGGCAAAAAACTAAGCATAAAAGAATGGACTATACTTTCTTATTTGCACAAAGCAGAAGATGAAGACCGACGAAACCATGCAACTATTCTTCTGACTCCCGAAAATAATCATCTGCAAATCATCAACCAACTCATTGAGACGGATTTGATAGAAGAACACCCCCAAAGCCCCGAACACTATCCCATTTACAGAATACACCGCCAATTGAAACAGATAAAGTACCACGACGAATTAAAAAAAATATACGGAGAAGCTGAGTTTAAAAGCCTCACTTACGATGAGCGAGATGTCTTAAACGCAGTGTATATTTACCAAAACTTTGGCGTACAAGAAGGACAATCATCAGAATTTTATAATGGTATTATCCCCAAATTTATGTACTTTAACGCATATCATAAATTTAATTTTGAGAAATATAGCGGTGAATTTGGTACTGCATTTACCCGCGCTGTCAGGAATCTTACAGAGAATAAAAGGTTCATCGAATTTAAAGAAAATACTGGTTATCAATTAATTATAAAATAATTACTCAAATTAATAAATTTAAATGGAAAAAATACGTGTTTTTAGTCAACTCGTAACTCATAACTCGCAAACCCGCAATTTATGTTTTCTACTCGCCTTAGCCATCCTGCTAACAGCCTGTGACAACCTCACCAAAAAGCCCGACCCCACCACCAACCAACCTACTGAAATGGAAGAAAAAAAGCCACCCATCATACGCACCCACAAAGTCTATCCCAAAGACGAACTCATCGGCAAGGTCAATCCTCCTTCCCACCCTGATTTCACCAAAATCGAAGCGAAATACACTAACAAATCCAATATTTACCTCCGCAAAGCCGCCTACGAAGCCTTCAAAGAAATGTACGCAGCAGCTTTGAAAGACGGCATCAAGCTCAATATCGTATCGGCAGCCCGACCATTCAACCATCAAAAAAGCATCTGGGAAGCCAAGTGGACGGGCGCACGAAAAGTCGGCGGAAAAGACCTCTCGCAAGCCATCCCCAACGGCAAAGACCGCGCCCTCGAAATCCTCAAATTCAGTTCCATGCCCGGCACCTCGCGCCATCACTGGGGGACAGACATTGACCTGAACAATCTTGAAAATTCGTGGTTTGAATCAGGGGAAGGACTTAGAATTTATAACTGGCTGCAAGACAATGCCCTCGTCTATGGCTATTGTCAAACATACACCCCCAAAGGCGCAGACCGTCCGCACGGCTACGAAGAAGAAAAATGGCATTGGAGCTACCTACCCATTTCGATGGATATGGTGCAGCAATACCAAAAATTCCTGAAAGACACCGACATCGCAGGTTTCAAAGGCTCTGAAGTCGCTACCGAAATCGGCGTGGTCGAAAAATATGTATTAGGAATCAATCCCTCTTGTAAATAATAGGAGACGAGAGATACGAGACAAGAGAGGTGAGATACGAGATACGAGACAAGAGAGTTGAGATGAGAGATTTTTGCTTAAATCTCTTGTCTTTCATCTCGCGTCTCACCTCTCATCTCTCTCATCTCAAATCTTATCTCTCTCGTCTCGCATCTCACACAAATTATGGCATTAACAGAATCCACTATGTTGCCGCTTGGCACGAAAGCTCCCGAATTTAATTTACCTGACACGATTTCGGGTAAAACCTTGAACTCCAATGATTTAAAAGGCGAAAAAGCCACTGTTGTTATGTTCATTTGCAATCACTGTCCATTCGTGATTCATGTGAACGATGAGTTGGTACGCCTCTCAAATGACTACACCGCGAAGGGTGTTTCCTTCATTGGCATCAGTTCAAATAACATCGACACCCACCCGCAAGACGGACCAAAACGCATGACCGAACACGCCAAATCAGCAGGTTATAATTTTCCGTATTTATATGATGAAAGTCAGGAAGTTGCGCGTGCTTATGATGCGGCATGTACGCCTGATTTGTACGTATTTGATGCGGAAATGAAACTTGCGTATCGCGGTAGAATCGACAGTTCGCGTCCCAACAGTGGCAAGCCCGTAACCGGCGAAGACATCCGCAAAGCCATTGATTTAATAATCGGAGGCGAGGCAGTTCCCGAACCACACTACCCTTCTGCCGGATGTAATATTAAGTGGAAATAGTTGTTCGTGTATTCGTTGATTCGTTATTCGTTTGTCTTATTAGCGAATCAACGAATAACGAATCAACCAATAAACGAAACTAACGGATTCATCCCTTTCCAAGTTCCCACCGACTTGTAAGGTTGGAATCGTGTAAACATTTCTTCTTTATACCAATCCAATTGCCGTGTTTTTTGGATGGCAATGTGGTGTTCGCGGCTCTTATAGGCAAAATCCATCAAGGAAGTTTTGTCTTTCCAAATGCTGAATGTAGCCATCTGAACCACAGGGATTTCGCCGATGCCATTGCTGTAAATTAAGCCTTCATTGCCGCGTAATTGAAGGTGAGAAGTCGGCACATATCGCCAAAAGGAGATTAGCTTTTTGGTTTTGATTCTAGCGCGGGTAATGACCGCGATAAGCGGAATATCGGGGTTAAGCGTCGAGCTTGGTGCAAAGGGATTTTGCCCTGACCACATGCCTTTTGCGACGATATTTTTCATGAAAATCGTCCACATTTCAATAGTTTTTTCATGGTATAAATTCATTAATTCGGACATCAAAAAACGTTCCGCGTCCGCCTCTTTATCCCAAACTGCCAACAAGGAATACGTACTCCAATCGGGATAAGGATTGAAGCCTTCATTCTTCCCACATCCCATCAATTTATAGAAATGTAAACCTTGCATTTCAGCGAGAAAACCATGCGCTTTCCCCATCATACCAAGTCCCCACCACTTGTCGCGGAAGCCTTTGTATTTAAAAAAAGTAATAGTAGTAATACGCTCATTCATAGTGTTGTAGTGTAGGCAAATTCAAATAACCCGCAACTCGTAACTACTCCCCCTCTTCCTTTTTCATCTCGGCAGTATTTATTACATCTATCTCTTTATCAATATAATACAAAGACATTGGGCTATCACCAATCAGCTTAATTTTATCCAAAATAGAACGCATCAGGCTTTCCTCTTCGCGTTGTTCGGCGATATACCACTGAAGAAAATTATCTGTTGAAAAATCATTTTCCGACTTTGCAATTTCCATTAAATCGTGGATAGATTTTGTCACCTTCTGCTCATGTGCATACACCATTTCAAACATCTTCTGCACAGATGCAAAACTATGCGGTACTTGCTCAATCGCAGGTGTCAGCGCGTGTGCGTCCACCTCACTCATGTACTCAAATATGCGTAGCATGTGCGCCCGTTCTTCGTCAGCTTGTCGGTGCATAAACCGCGAACAACCTTCCAAACCCTCTGCATCGCACCAAGCCGCCATCGACAGATATAAAAACGATGCTTTTGCTTCCAACCCAATCTGCTGATTGAGTGCTTTTGCCATTTTTTCCGAAACCATATTTTTTTCACTTGTTAATGAGGATAGGTAACAAGTAAAATTCATTTTTTGTTTATGAGAAAAACGTAACACAGACATTCCTGTCTGTACTTCACACGGTACAGACAGGAATGTCTGTGTTACGATAATAACATTCCAAAAACCTCCTGCCAAGCATCCCGCCCCAATACCGTATAATAAAAAAACGCCCCCAACCAACCATGAAACGTTCCCAATACAATCAAATTTCTATTTTTTAATGATAATGCCGCATAAACAAGTGCCAAAACAAACGTACCGCAAATCAATAGATGATGCGGATA
>CALHBW010000233.1 GCA_937930625.1 uncultured Saprospiraceae bacterium
TTGTTCTAATTTTAGGGCTAAATTCAGGTTAATTTTACGCTTATCTCTGACAATAGCACTTAGGTTAGATTCCTCTATTTCAATGTATTGTGCAAATGTTTTATTTTTAATGCCAATAGCTTCTATATATCCTTTCAGAAATTCGCCGACACTCCGGTATCCTCTGTCGTAATCTTTTGAAATGTAGCCCTTCATTTGAATGTGAAGCGCAATTAAATCATATTTCATACGCTCCTCCGGTGTGTATTTTTTATTATGCTCAATGATTGCCTGTTGTAGTGCTTTAAAATCTTCGCTATTGACATTGACTATACCTGTACCTGTGCCATTGATACCGCCCGGATTTAGAAATTTATCTTTATTCATTTTAATTATAATTTGAAATTATTGAAATGGAATTTTTTGACTGGTATCTTCTCCAAGATATTTTGCAACCAATTTTATTCCTTTTTCTTTGGGTATAAACATTCTTTGTCCCAATGCGCGTTCAGCCCCGTATTTATTTTGATAAAGTGCTATCAGTGCAGTTTTACTTTCAAAGGTAAGAAAGCCTTTATAGTGATTTTTACCCAACTCAAAACTCTTCAAACAAGCATAAGCAATCAGACATCCTGCAACGTGTTCGTATTGACCCTCACTGCCATAATTATGAGGTGCAATCTCCACATTATTCATGTACAACATTTCGTCATTCATCAAAGTAAGCATGAGAACACCTTGTACATCCGCAGGTGAATCCGTCAATACCAATTTATAAAATTCTGCACCTTCTGTTTTGTATAATGAACGCCATGTAAATTGCCAATTATCTTTTTTCAAAGGCATATCCTTGGCATTGGCTTTTTCTATTTGGGCAGATACATCCTGTTCCCTAATAGTGTCAAATATTTGGATATTCATAGTGTTTATTTGTAGTACAAAAATAATCAAATTTTATCATTTTTGCAAAAAAATATCAAAACTGTTCATTTTTTCTATTACTGATTATCAGATAAATTTAATTTTTTTGTAATTTTGAAACTAAATGAAAACTTGGTCATTCATACTATCCAATTTAAAGGAAAATATCACTACGGCTTTACTGTATGTGGTCGATAGCAAGGGCAGTTCGCCGGGACGAAAGGGCTTTATGATGGCAGTGAATGAACAAGGCATTTTTGAGGGAACGATAGGCGGCGGTATCATGGAAGTGAAGATGATAGAACTCGCAAAAAGCCTATTGAAGAAAGGAGAAAAACGAGGGATACTCAAAGAACAATTTCACGATAAACAACATACTCGTAATCAGTCGGGTTTGATTTGTTCGGGGGCGCAAACGGTGCTTTGTATGCCGCTTTCCGCGAAAGATATTGATATTATTTCCGAAATTATTCATACAAAAAAATCGCTTTTTATTCGTTTGAATAATCAATCAGGATTAGAATTAAGTTTGGAAAATACGGAAAAAATAAAGCTCAATGCAGACCACGATTTTGATATTATTATTAAAATAAATCCACCAAAAACGATTCATATTTTTGGTGGAGGACATGTGGGTTTGGCATTGGCACAACAAATGTCTATCTTAGATTATCGAATCATACAGTACGATGACCGCTCGGATTTGGTGACGCTTTCACAGAATAATTATGCTCACGAAATTAAGATTATTAATTATGAAAATGTATTACCGGAAATGGATGCAAGTCCACAGGATGCAGTCGTTATCGTGAGTTTTTCTTATCGAAGTGATAAATTGATAATCAGGCAATTATACAACAAAAAATTCGCCTATATCGGTATGATGGGCAGCGACCATAAGATTGATACTTTGAAAAAAGAGTTGATACAAGAAGGTATTTCGGAGGCAGATTTGGCGCATGTTTTTACGCCGATTGGTTTGAATATGTACAGCAAAACCGCCGCAGAAATCGCCGTCAGCATCGCCGGACAGATTATTTTGGAAGCCAATAAAACAGCACCGACAGGGAGGAATTATAGAATAAAATGAAACACAAGGAAATGCAACTCGTTGTATTATGTTCTTAGCACATTGTAAAATGTAAAATAATAAATATAAAATGTAAAAGTCGTATGACGCGAGTGGACGTAAAGCGACTTTTCTATTTTATTGTTTTTTAATTATTTAAAAATAAAAAAAATACATAATACCCGCGTACTACAAGCACTTTTACATTTTACAACTTGTCCCGATGAATATCGCGGATTTATTATTTTATATTTTAACTTTCTACAATTTCATGCTAATCATATTCTTAGTCATATTTTTCTTGTTAATCCTTTTTGCACACATCAGTCACCGCATACAGCGATTGAAAAAACAGGTGGCAAAAGAAGAACAAGGCAGTGAGGCAACACAGGAAATGATGCTCGAAAAATTGGTCAATGCCAATGAGTGGATTTATACGGGGATTGTGTTGTGCTTTGTGCTATTGGCGGGTGTGGCTTATTTTTATTGGAAGGATAGTATCTATTTGGGGCATTGGCAGGAGTGGATGAATATTGTGGTGCGGTGGCTGCATATTACCTTTGGGATTGCTTGGATTGGGACTTCGTTTTTCTTTGTTTTTATGGAAAATAGCCTGCACAAAAACAAAAAACGCCCCGAATTGAAAGGCGATATGTGGATGCTGCATGGCGGCGGATTTTGGTTTGTGGAAAAATATCAGGTCGCGCCGAAAGTGATGCCAAAGGGCGTGCATTGGTTCAAATATGAAGCGTATTTTACTTGGCTGACGGGTTTTGGGTTGTTGTTTGTGGTCTATTATTTTAATGCCGAAGCGATGCTGTTGAAGTCGGGCGTGGACTTGTCTGCCGGAATGTCGGTGGCGATTGGTGTGGGTTCATTGGCTTTGGGTTATGCGATTTATCACTTGTTGAGTCTGACGCCTTTGCTCAAAAAACCGCTGTGGTTTGGGATTACTTTGTTTTGTATTTTGATTGGTTTTGCCTACTTCTATACGGAGGTGTTTAATCCGCGAGCTGCCTTTATTCATTTTGGTGCGTTGATTGGTACGCTGATGGCGGGCAATGTTTTTTTCGTCATTATCCCCGCCCAAAAAGCGATGGTCAAAGCCACAAAAGAAGGCACGTATCTCGACCCGGCACTCGGAAATTTTGCCGGATTGCGCTCCTATCACAATAATTATTTTACGCTGCCCGTGCTGTTTGTGATGATTAGCAACCACTTTCCGAGTACTTTCAGCCA
>CALHBW010000234.1 GCA_937930625.1 uncultured Saprospiraceae bacterium
GGCTGGAGGCAGACGATTACTTGTCCGCCGAGAAACTTAAGCAAGCCATATATGACATCATTCAAAAATATGACGACGAGTTTTGTATCAACTTTTCAATGAACTTTAAGTGACGATTAGTTTTGTCCACCTACTTACTTATCATTCACGTTCTGCTTCCGTATTCTCTATATCCTGTAAATTACAAGGGGATATTTTCGATAAGGGCATAATATTGAAGTTAGATTGAGAAGCCAGACCACTTTTCGTTGTCAGAGTTCAAACCATTTCATTGTCAGAAACCTGTACAAATATCAACATTGTAGCATTGCTTACCCCCAAATCAAACCCATCAAGTCTCCACCGACTTTTACCATTACAATGATACCCATCCATACTGATACGACTATTTTGAGGAAAGTTGCCAACAAAAAGCCCAAAAACGAACCAAAGCCCGACTTCATCGCACCTACGATACGTTTTCCACCCAACAAATCTCCTACAATCGCGCCCACTAACGGACCCCAAATTATGCCAAAAGGTATCGGCGCAAACATCCCCACGAATGTCCCGATAATACCGCCCCAAACACCTGCTTTTGTCCCGCCGAATTTCTTGGTAGCTGCTGCGGGTACTATCATGTCACCCACAAAAGCCATCGCTGCGACGACACCCCAAATCAGCAGTACCGTTGTCGAAAATTTATCCTGTGTATTTGTAAATTGATAAGCAATCATCCCCAAATACGACATAACCGGACCGGGCAATCCCGGTACAATACAAAAAATAATGCCCGCTACAATGAGGACAACCGATAATATGATAAGTGCTATTGTCATTTCGCAATTCGTCGATTCGTGATTTGTAATTCGTTTTCTTTTTCTAAGAAACAAATATTCAAGCCGCAAAAAAACAAAATTCGACTAAGCTAAAGCAAAGAACGACGAAAAATCCAAAATCCAAATCCAAAAAAATAAATTCCAATTTTAGCCTGTTTCAATTGAATTTTATTGATAGCTATCGGGATTGGAATTTGTTTTTTGGGATTTGGATTTTCTTCCTATTTGTACCAATCAGCGTACATCAGGTATTTTTCTGCTACGCCTTCAAGCATTTCCTTATATTGTACGGCACTAAGTGTTTTGATTCTTCGTGCCGGTACGCCTGCGTATATGCTGCCGCGTTCTACACGCGTACCCACACGCACGACTGCCCCCGCAGCGATGAGGGAGTAAGATTCTATGATTGCATTATCCATAATGATAGCTCCCATTCCGACCAATACACTATCGTGAATCGTACAGCCATGTACAATAGCGCGATGCCCGATAGAGACGTCATTGCCGATTATTGCATCCGTTTTTTCGTAAGTGCTGTGTATCACTACGCCATCTTGTACGTTCACCCGATTGCCAATGCGGATTTTGCCGACATCACCGCGTAGTACTGCCTGAAACCAAACACTACACTCGTCGCCCATGATAACATCGCCCGTAACTGTAGCGTTTTCAGCCAACCAACAGTCTTTGCCAAATTGGGGTGTCCAACCCCTTACCGTTTTTATTAATGCCATAAATTTAGTTTTCAAATTCCAAAGCTATCAGAATAAAGTTTGAGATTCAGTTAAAGTTGATATAAGATTTTTAACTTACATTAGTCTTTTATTTTTAGGGAGCAAAATATTAATTTAATGTTAAAACTTTATATACCTGCCAACGGTTTTTCTCAAAAATCGTTCTTTGTGAATAGTTAAGTGAAGAAATAAGAATAAATTAATCCAATCTGCTGTATCTTTTTTCGTTATACTTCATCATTTTCTCCTTAAATACGGTTAGTATTCGCGTCAAAAATGATTCGTCTAACAAAAAAATATTTCGCATTTTGGATTAATTTATTCTCACTTCTTCACTTAACGACAGAACAGTAAAAATTTTTGTAGTTAGTAGTTTGGGTTAGTCAGCGTAAGTCCATTTTTAGTGCTCATTTTCATCCGAAAAACCGAAAGAAGATAAAACACTAAATACTTACGCTGTTTTTTTTGCAATTTTGTCCCGTATAGCTATCGGGATGAATGAGTGAATTTTGAATAATTCAAAATTAAAAATTATTTTGCATTGAACATTTTAACACAAAAAACAATTTCACTTCATAATTTTGCGAAGCAAAACAAAAAAACATTCACTCATTCAAAAATCACTCATTCACTCATTGTAAATTATGTGGACAGAAAAAGATAACACGCTTCAGTGTACTTTCAAATTTAAGGACTTCATAGAAGCTTTTGCATTTATGACTGAAGTGGCATTTCACGCCGAACAACAAAATCATCATCCTAATTGGAGTAATGTTTATAATACGGTCAATTTCCAATTGAATACACACGACGCAGGAAATATTGTTACTGAAAAAGACCACAAACTCGCTGCGGCGATTGACAGTATATACGCGAGATTTGTCAATTCGTAATTCATAAACGCAGAACTTTTCTGCGATGAATCTCGTTATTCTACTCACAAGATAAAATTTATAGGCTAAAATTTGACTATTACGCCAACAAAGCCGTAAATTTGCAATCACAATTGAGTTGGGCCTATAGCTCAGTTGGTTAGAGCAACGGACTCATAACCCGTTGGTCCCTGGTTCGAGTCCAGGTGGGCCCACAAATGTTCCCTCGTCGTATTTGCGGCGAGGGTTTTTTATTTGAAAAAATGACTAAGAAACGCTACAGCTACCTGTTTAAGTTTGCTTGCGGGATATTACTCGTCTGACGAAGGTTTTTGTGAAATGTAGTGATTTGTCTCATAAAATATTCGCACTGAATAAAGTGATTCGTCTGACGAGTATTCGCTTTAGGCAAAGTTAGGTGGGTAGCCAACGCTGCATAAATAGATGAGTAAATGATTAAATATTTTCCCCTTCAAAATCGCAATACTTAAATGAATTACTTTATATTTGCAGCCATTTTCCTTGAAAATTCCAAAAACAAATTCCAAATTCCAATGTGTTGCTATGTAATATCTCATTGGAATTTGTTCGCGGTAATTATCGGGATTAAAATTTGGAATTTGAACTTGACAACATTAAATTAGAAAAAACAAGAATACGTCTTTATTTGAAATAGGAAATCTGCGCTTGAATTTGACCTAAAACTTGTCAGACATTTTCAAAATGTCTGACAAGTTTTAGGTCAAATTCAGAACGAAGTGCCTTATTTATATTTGATAAAAATTTAATTTAACATTGTCAGGTGAATTAACACATTATGGATTTAGTAGGCGTCATTGATCATACCATATTATTACCGGATTGTACCTCCGAAGATATCGAAGCTCTTTGTGATGAGGCACATAAACATAAGTTTAAAACGGTATGTATTCCCCCGTATTTTGTGCGTGAGGTAGTGCGTAAGTTGGAGGATTCGCCCGTACAAGTGGCTACGGTGATTGGTTTTCCGATGGGCTACTCGTGTACACCTGCAAAGGTGGAAGAGGTGAAACGCGCCATAGAAGAGGGGGCTGATGAGGTGGATGTAGTTATTAATATCTGTGCGGTCAAAAACTGTAATTGGAGCTATGTGAAAAACGATATTGAGAGTATGACGATGGCAACTCATTCGAGAGGTAAAATCATCAAAGTTATTCTCGAAACCAACCTTTTAAACGAAGAAGAAATCAATCAACTCTGCGAAATCTGTAACCAATCGGGCGTTAATTTCGTCCAAACCTCAACGGGTATGAACGGCGGTGCGACGGTAGAAGTCGTCAGTAAATTACGCGAATTACTCAAAGAAGGCATCAAAATCAAAACCTCCGGCGGTATTCGCAGTCGCGAACAAGCAGAAGCCTTACTAGAAGCCGGTGCTGCCCGACTTGGTACTTCTGCGGGAGCAGCAATTGTTAGCTCGTGATTCGTTGAAGTCGTTATTCGTCAACTCGTTTATTCATACACATAATACGAGTACACAATAACGAATCCACGAATAACGAATCCAACGAATAAACGAACAAAAATGAAAAATATCTTAGTTCTTATTGCTTTTTTAATGTGTTGGGGAGGAACTGCCGATGCACAGGTGAGTCTCGTGGAAGACGGTTCAGTCATGGCGATGATTCAACGTCATAAAGACATCAATCGTACAATGACGGTTAGTGGTTGGCGAATCCAAATTGAGGCAGGCACAGACCGAAATAAGATTATCGCTGCTAAAGCAGACTTCTTGAATCTCTATCCGGACTTAGATGCTGAATGGACATTTAAAACCCCTTACTATAAGCTCAAAACAGGTGCGTTCCGCACCAAACTCGAAGCTGCCGAACTCAAATACCGCATTGCAGCCGACTTTCCTAATGCCTATATTATTAAGGATGATATTCAGGCGAGTGAGTTTCTTAAATATTAATGAGTGAATGAGCGCATTTTGAATGAGTGAATGTTTTTAATGCGATAATGCTTAAATGCGTTAATGCGACAATATTCACTAACGCATTGTATATTTACTCATTCCGCTCATTCAAAATTCACTCATTGCCCAATAAAAAAAGCCACAACATCTACCAAAATGTTGTGGCTGTCTGTTTGCTATTTGTTTTCTGATATTCTTTTACGGAAAGGAATAAAGAAAAGTTTCAAAATAGCATATTTAATTTCATTTATTTTTCAAATCGTTCATTCCTAACTTCTTACCTCCTCTTTTTGGCTTACAGTCTGTACAGACTTTACCGTAGAAAGCATCTAATCCGCATTGTAAGAAACCGTCAAAGAATTTAGCTTTGCCTGTATTCGAGCCTTCTTCTGGATAGCCTGTTGGGTTGGTGAGGAGTTGTTCGCCATCGTGACTTAGAAGGACGTAATACGGTTGCGAATTATTATCGAAATTCTTCGCTTGAAAATCCGCCCATTTATTGCCAATAGTACGTTTCTTTTTACCGTCAAAATCCGAAATATATGGTTCAGGAAGTTTTTTCTTATCATCTACATATAAGGAAATCAGTACGTAGTCTTCTTTTAATTTGTCTAATACACCTTCGCGGGGCCAGACATGTTCTTCCATTTTACGGCAATTCACACAACCATAACCTGTGAAGTCTAACATGATAGGTTTTTTGACCGCTTTGGCGTGTGCCAGTCCTTCTTCGTAGTCCTTGAAGCAATCCAGTTTAAGCGGACAGTCATTGGAATGGTCGTCTTTAAAAATCGCGTATTGCGTAGAAGGTGCAAGACCACTCATAACAGACAACGCGTTGTATGTACCAAGTTCTTCATCAGTCGTCAAGCCCAAACAAAGGTATGCAGCAAATAAGAGTGAAGCCAAGCCAAAGCCCTTGCGTCCCATTGAAATTGGCGTACCTTTCGGTGAATCATGCGGGAAGCGGAATGTGCCAAACAAGTATAAGCCCATTGCAGCGAATATCAATATCCACAAGCCCATAAACACTTCGTATTTGAGGATGCCCCAATGCTGTGTCAGGTCAACGAGTGAAAGGAATTTGAGTGCCAATGCAAGTTCTAAAAATCCGAGTACAACTTTCACTGTAGTCATCCAACCACCGGATCTAGGGAGCGTTTTGAGCCATGATGGGAACGCCGCAAACAGCGTAAACGGCAAAGCAAGTGCTACTGCAAAACCTAACATACCCGCAGGTGGTGCAAGTGGCAATCTGCCACCAAAAAGTGATGGTCCTGTACCGTTAAAAGATTCTACCAACAGCGTACCGATAATAGGACCTGTACAAGAGAATGAAACGATTCCAAGCGTAAATGCCATAAAGAAAATGCCAATCAAACCGCCTTTGTCTGCCATGCGGTCGGTCGCATTTCCCCACGAACTTGGTAGCGTAATTTCAAAGTACCCGAAGAAGGAAATCGCAAAAATCACAAAGAGGAAAAAGAACAACAGATTGAGCCACATATTGGTCGAAATGGCATTCATAATCTGCGGTCCGAATGCCAATGTGAGCGCAGTACCCAATGATACATAAATAACGATAATAGACAAGCCAAAGATAATTGCATTGGTGATACCTTTGGTTTTACTGACTTTTCCTTTTGTAAAATAACCAACCGTAAGTGGTATCATCGGAAATACACAAGGCGTCAGTATGGCGATAAATCCACCAATCATTCCTAATAGGAAAATCTTCCACAGGCTACCAAGCGATTGTTTTTCGATACAGGCATTGACAGGTTCTTTGAGGCTACTTGCTTTTTTCACCGTTGCATTTCCTGTATTTGCTGCGAAAGCAATGGCTTTTTCTTCCGACGGAACGATGCTAAATTCTACATCTTCCGGTGGGAGACATTTGCTATCATCGCAAGTCATAAAGGTCAGATAACCCGAAATCGCTTGGTCAGGATTCGACGTTTTTATTTTTTGTGCAATGGTAAAATCGCCTTTAAATTTGGTGACTTCCATATCAAACATGGCATCATAGCCACTGCGTTTGTCGCCCGTTTCTACAGATTTACCGACTGCGGTGAATGTCTTTGCATCATCATATTCAATGGTCGTCGCTACCGGACCTTCGTCGCTTTCTAAGTATTGGGAATAGACATACCAACCTTTATCGACCTTCGAAGAATAAATGAGTTCGTATGTTCCGTCAGCCAATTTTTTACTACCAAATGACCATTTTACAGGCTGCAAAATACCATTATTTGCCGCCGCATTATCTCCGCCAATATTGATGAGAGATGTACCGCCGTCCGCTTTGTCGATAGCGTTTTCGACGGCTTTTTTCATATCTGCCTTTTCTTTTGCCGCTTTTTCATTAGACATTTTCTCTTGAGCGGCTTTGGCAGCGGCTGCCTGTTTTTCGCGTTGGGCGCGGGCTTGTTCCTGTGCCTCTTTTCGTGCATTGTCGGCAGCGGCTTTGCTTCTCGCGTATTCTGCGTCGATTTGCTTTTGAATGGCTGCTTTTTTCTCTGCCTCGGCAGACAGGTCGCGACCTGTCTCTACGTTTGTGGTGGTCGTTATTGTGGTCGCGGGTTGTGTTGTTGTCGGAGCAGGCGGAGGTGTAATTGTTGTGGTGGTCGTTGGTGCAGGCGCAGGTGTGGTTACAACCGTTGTAGCAGGTTTTTCTGCTACTTTTGGTGCGCTTCCGGCAGGCAATTTTAACGTAAAATCCACATCTGTAGGCGGCAAACACATCTTATCGTTGCAAGTCATAAAGGTGAGGTAGCCCGTAATAGGCTTGCTCGCGTCCGTGACCTTGATGCGCTGTGTGATGGTGTAGTCCTTTTTGAATTTGACGACATCCATATCAAACATGGCATCATAACCCGATTTTTTATCGCCCGCTTCGGTAGATTTGCCGGAGGTCGTAAAGGCTTTTTCGCCTTCATATTCGACGCTCGTTGCTACGGGTCCCTCATCGCTTGGCAGGTATTGCGAATAAACGTACCAACCGTTTTCTATTTTGGCTTTGTAAATTAAATCGTACTCGTCACCGGAAACCGATTTGGCTTCAAATGACCATTTTACAGGGTCGTACTGCTGCGCGAAAGACATGTGGGCAAAACCCAACGCCAGCATAAAAAGTAGTATGTGTCTCATTTATCTAAATGATGAATGATGAACGATGAATGATAAATGGATTAACCATTAACCATTAACCATTAACCATTAATTTACAGTTCAAATTTAAAATCTACGTCTGTCGGGGGTAGGCATTTTTCGCCGTTGCAGGTCATAAAAGTCAGGTAGCCTTCGACGACTCCGCCTTTGCCTTCATGGGTAATGAGTTGTTTGAATTGAACTTGTTTTTTGTAATATTTCAAATCCATGTCAAACATGCTATCGTATTTTTTAATGACTTTGCCGACTTCCTCCACTTTACCGGAAGTCTTGCAGCCTTTCAATGTTTCAAAAGTAAATTCAGTGGGAATCGGTCCGCCGTCGGCGATGTCTTGGGCATAGACATACCAACCTTCATCTACAGTCGCTGTAAATGTAACGGCTATGGTTTTGTCGTCCACTTTTTCGGTGTCGAATGTCCATTTTACAGGTTCAAGTATTTGGGCTTGTATAAATGTGGTGATTAGCGTGAAGCTAATTAAAAGTAGTAATTGTTTCATTTTCAATGATATAATTTCCAAATTACAAAATCCAAATTCCAATAAAATCGCGTTCTAATTGAAATTTGGTGTTTGGGTTTTGGAATTTGCGTTAGTTATCGTATTTTCTTTTCTAAATATTTGACAACTATCATATTATGAGATACGTCAAGATTGCGCCATTTGTTGAGTTCTTTTTGGTAATTCGCGGTTTTATTGGGGTATTTTTTGTGTAAATATTTTCTAAATTCAAATAATCTCGTTTTACGTGCTTTTTTGAGTGGCTTGATATTCAGGTTTAATACATCATCTAATTCATCTTGAAAAATAGCATTAGAAGACTTAATTCCACCTGATGATTTTTCGTAATCAATCGTATCAATGTGTAGATTATTTGTCGGATTTAATGTAATGACGGTATCTGCTTTGCTCGTATCGCAATGAAAATATTCACCGTGATTATAACAACCCAAACATACTGCCAATAAATTACGGTACTCCAATTCTCTCTTTTCATCTCTGGCTCGTGGATACCAATGTTCGACCGTCATATTATCCTTGCCCTCTTCTTCATTAAATATTATTTCTCTTGTACAATATGCACACAAACCATTTTGCTCTGTCAATAATTGATTTTTAAGGACTCTTTTGCCTTTATCCAACGAAAAATCATCCCATTTTCCGCCGCCGTTTCTGTACTCGGTGAGTTCACGTGGTTCTGTTTGTTTTTCAATATGTCTCATCTTCTTCCATCACAATTTGGGTTTCGAGTTTGATGACTTCGTAATCATTCGGGTCGATGATTGCCTTCAATTCGTTTAGTTTTTTTCTGGCGCGTTCGGTGTTTGGATGTTCGTCGTCGAGTAGTTTTTCGATGTC
>CALHBW010000235.1 GCA_937930625.1 uncultured Saprospiraceae bacterium
TCCATAAAAAGGTTTATTTTCTGAGCATAAAAGTCTAATTGCATTTTTTAAAATATATAATACTTGCTTAAAAACAATTTTTAGACTTTGAGATGCTTCAAAAAAATAATGACCTTTTTCATGAACAGACTCTCATAACAAGCTGACTAATAACTAATTAACTAATCACTAATAACCCCAACTTAAAATACTTGACACTTTATTCCTATTTATTGATTTTCAGACTTTTTATAGTAATTTTGAGTATCTTAATGAAAAAAATCCGTAGAACAAAGAATGCGAAAGAAAGCTTTAAATATTGCAGAGTTATTGATAATTGGACTTATAATTTGCGGCATAGATGGGTTTTACGACTCGCGAAGTTCAATACCAAGATTTTCTACCCCAAATGACCCAATTAGAATTATAATTGACCTAATTATTGTAGGAACATTATTATTTAGAGCAATACAAATTATTTGGAGTTTCAAAAAGAAATATACTGAATTAGGAGAACTCAAGGTTATAGAGCAAGTCGTTTATGCTACATGTTTAATCTCACTTATGCCGGATTTGTCAACTTGGTATCAATGGAATTATTTTGTAGGTCTTTACTTATATCTTTTTATCATTTTCCTTACTCCCCTTTTGTTATGGACGATTGAAATAGTGGAAAGAATAAGCACAAAATCCAATAAGATTAGAAATTACGGAATTGCGATTATCTCAGTTGTAATACTCGTAATTGGATATACGATATACTTGGGAATAGAAAATCAATAACATGAGTAAAGATTCAAAAGCAAGTGAAAATAAATGGGATAAATTAGCCCGAAATGGAGTCTTATGTTCGCAAGCCAAGCTCGAATTGACGCCGGAAGAAGCCAAAAACTATATCAATCGAAATGGATTTTATGCCGACAGTTTGGATGGAAAACATGTTTTATGTCTGGCATCGGGAGGCGGACAACAGAGTATAGGATTTGCTTTATTGGGAGCTACCGTTACCGTAGTTGATTTTAGTGAAGCACAACTCGAAAAAGACAAATTAGTAGCACAAAAGTATCAAAAGCAAATAAGGATTGTAAAATCCGATATGAGAGATTTATCATTTTGCGAAGATGAAGAATTTGATATTGTTTATCAACCTTATTCGATTAATTACATTTCAAGTGTAGAGAAAGTCTTTGATGAAGTTGTCAGAATATTAAAACCAAATGGACTGTATGATATGATGTTTCACAATCCATATGTTCATGGTTCGTGGAAAGACGGTTGTTGGGAAAAAGAATGGACAACAGAAGAATTATGGCAGGGCAAAGGCTATCCAATTTGGCAGCCGTATAAAGATGGTTATCCTATAAAAACGATTGACCCAAATTGGAATTTTACAAATTCAGAAAACAAAAAAGTCAGTATAGAAAGTCCACAGGAATACAGACACACGATGTCAACAATAATGAATGGATTAATTTCCAGAGGCTTAGAAATCATAGACTATAAAGAAGAAATAGGTTTGAATTATGACAGCAAACCGGGGACTTGGGAACATTATAAATCCTGTCTCCCGCCGTGGATTTATATGCTAAGTAAAAAGAAAAAATGAAGATACAAGAGTTGGAATTATTCACGCCAAAATTAGAAGCACAGACAAAATTCTATGCTCAAATTTTGGATTTAGATATTATAGAACAAACAAGCACTTCTGTTTCTTTTCAAATTGGAAGTTCTGTACTCAAGCTAAAATACAGAGCAGCATTTTCCCCTTATCATTATGCCATAAATATACCCGCGAATCAAGAAAAGGAAGCCCTGGAGTGGCTCAAACAGCGGGTCGAAATCCTTGAATATGAAAACCTTGAAATTCAATATTTTGACCATTGGAATGCCTATGCAATATACTTTTATGATGCAGATAAAAATATAGGAGAGCTAATTGCCAGAAAAAACTTAAAGAACGATTCAAATAAACCTTTTGATAAAAATTCGCTGCTCGAAATTTCTGAAATTGGTATTCCAACCTTCGATATTCACAGAGAATACAACATACTAAAAGAGACGACAGGTATTCCGATTTATTCGGGAAGCCTTGAGCGATTTTGTGCGATAGGCGACGATAATGGGCTTTTCATTGCAATCAATAAAGAATTAAAGAAAGAATGGTTTCCGACGAATGACAAGACATTATCCGCAGATTTTAGCATACAATTTATTGAAAAGGGCAAAGCATATATTTTTGAATATCAGAATGAAAAACTGACTACTGTAACTAATTAAGTGAAGAAAAATAATGAACGAAAATTTAATTATAAACGGAGATAATCTACTTTTAATGGAGAATGTAAAATCCATTGATAATATTCTAAAAGGATTTTGGCGATGGGTTGAAATCATGGATGCTGATGATTTCGAAAAAGCGGTAGAATCAATATACTGGAGAAATGGAGAACCAATCATGCCAGAGAAATTTAAAGAAAGAATAGTTACTTTTTTTCAAATAGAAGGCAATCCAATGGAAGTTGTAAACCCATGCCAAGAACTAAAAGAGATGGTAAATAATGCTACTGAAGTTGAGTGGGAAGATTTCTACCAAGAAACAGAAAATCATGTCGGTTGGTGTATGCTCAAAATTCCGGTTACGAATGATAAAGAAGAAGCAAAAAAATCAACTAAAGCAGGACTATGGGGGGTGGCAGCCTCATTTTCTATCCGAGAAATAAATGGGAAATTAGCATTCGAATTTGGAATATTTCACTTGTAAAAAATAAACATGTGAAAATATAAAATTTAAAACCACGCCTTATGTTCTCCCAACAAATTCAGGAAAAAATACGCGCCAAGCCCAAGCAACTATTCTTAATAGACGCACTGGGAGCGGTACTGACAGCTTCACTTTTGGGTGGCGTTTTAGCCAATTTTGAAAGTACTTTCGGAATGCCTCAAAAAGTACTTTATGGTTTGTCGCTTATCGCTGTATTTTTTGCTATTTATTCGTTTTCCTGCCATTTTCGCGACTTGAAAAATTGGCAACCCTATCTCAAAGCTATCGCAATTGCCAATCTTTCTTATTGCTGCCTTACGGCAGGGTTGGTATTTTATTTTTATCAAAAACTAACTTTATTGGGCGTATTATATTTCATTGGCGAAATTATCATTGTAGTCTGCCTGTCAATTTTCGAATTGAAAGTTGCTGATTGCAAATAGAGACGGAAAATAATAATAAAATTCTTAATTTAGCCATAAAAATTACACTATGCACCGACTACTTTCTTCAATTATTATCCTTACAGCGATAATTTTCACCTCCGTCACGATGAAGCCGACGACATCTGCCGAAATATTTGTTTTCACTAAGACCAACGGCTTTCGCCACAGTTCTATTCCGGAGGGTACAAATGCCCTATGTCAACTCGCCCGACAAAATAATTGGACTATTACGGTTAGCGAAGATTCAACTCAATTTTCATTCAAAAATTTAAAAAAATATGACGCCGTTATTTTCCTCAATACCACAGGAAATATACTCGGGGAAAAAGAGCAAGCTGCTTTTGAGAAGTACATTCGACGCGGTGGCGCGTATGTAGGCATACACTCCGCATCAGATACCGAGCATGACTGGGATTTTTACAAAAAAATGGTCGCGGCGCAATTTGCAAGTCATCCGAAAGTACAGGAAGTCACGCTGAATGTTCACAAAGATTGTCGCCATCCATCTATTGCTCATCTTGGCAAGCGGTGGAATATTACTGACGAATGGTATAATTTCCGCGAACCTGTTCCCGACTACGTAACCGTACTGCTCGATATTGACGAATCAACCATAGAAGGGAAAAAAATGGATGCTTACCACCCGATAGCATGGTATCACACCTACGAAGGCGGGCGTTGTTTTTATACAGGATTAGGACATACAGAAAAAATATACACCAATCCCGACTATCTAAAACATCTCCAAGAAGGTATTGAGTGGGCTGTAGGAAATTAAATTCCAAACGACAAATTCCAAATTCCAATTCAGACTTGTTTTTATTGGAATTTGGAATTTGAGTTTTGGAAATTCCTCTTATAATCTCCATCCTTGATTAGAATCAGGATTAGAATGTAGTTCTTCGCCACAATATTTGCAATGAATTGCATCAGCGTCGTGTCCTTCCTGAGCGCAAGAAGGGCAGCATTGGGTCGAGATTTCGGTATCATCCTTCGCCTTGACAATCTCGGAAGTCACGATACCCGTTGGCACAGCAATCACACCGTAACCAAGAATCATAACCACAGCAGCCAGGAATTGACCAAATGTCGTAGTCGGTGCTATATCCCCGTAACCTACCGTAGTCAAGGTAACAATTGCCCAATACACGCTGCGTGGAATACTCGTAAAACCGGTATCATCCTGACCGCCTTCTACCAAATACATAATCGAACCGATAATGACAACCAACAACAAAATAAACACCAAAAAGACCGTAATCTTGGCACGGCTGGCACGCAAGGCTGCTGTAATAGCCGCACCTTCATTGAGAAAATGCCCCAATTTGAAAATACGAAAAATCCGCAGTAGTCGTAGAGCGCGCACAACGACCAAATAATGAGATCCGACAAAGAAGAATTCGAGATAGGTAGGAATAATCGCCAATAAATCAATGATCCCAAAAAAGCTCGTCGCATAAGCCATCGGACGGCGAACACTTAGCAGCCGCAGGATATACTCAATCGTAAAAGCAATGGTAAACAGCCATTCCAATGCAAACAGCAAAGTGCCGTAACGCGCCTGAATCGAATCCACCGTTTCCAACATCACTGCCGCGACACTCGCTACAATCAGCACCAACAACGTAACGTCAAAGGCTTTGCCCGCAGGCGTATCTGCCTCAAAAATGATTTCATGTATTTTTTCGCGCCAGGGCGAAAGGGGTTTTATCTTGTAGGTCATTTTTTAATGCTTAAATGATGCAATGCTACAATGCGATAATGAAATGAAATAATGTATTTAACCCTATTGTCGCATTATCGCATTATAACATTGTAGCATTGACAACGCAAATGTATAGGATTTGTCGATGAAATACATAATAAATTTGCCGAATCCACTAATATTTCCTACCTTTGTCGTCCTTTTTAAAAAAAATAAGACTTATTTCAGTCCACAGTCGGTAGTCCATAGTCCATAACAATTGCAATGCTGTTTAGGGCTACAGCATATCGACTTTATAAATCATTAACGATGAAGCGTACATTTCAACCATCGAGAAGAAAACGTGCCAATAAGCACGGTTTCCGCGAGCGCATGAGCAGCAAGGCAGGACGCAAAGTTCTCGCTAGTCGCCGTCGCAAAGGACGTAAAAAATTGAGCGTCTCTGACGAGCGCAGACTCAAGTACTAAGGAAAATTCCAAATCACAAATTCTAAATTCCAAAAATATCATGTAAATTAGTATTTAAATTGGAATTTGGTGCTTGGGTTTTGGAATTTTCAACATGAATCACTCCTTCAAAAAAGGCGAGCGTCTCAAACGGCGCAAACTCATCGGGCGCATGTTCAATCGTGAAGGCGCGTCTTTTGCTGTATATCCCTTACGTATTATCTACATAGAAAGCGAATTAGACAGCGATTTTCCCGCCCAATTCGCTTTGAGTGTTCCCAAGCGCGCCTTTCCAAAAGCCGCTCACCGCAATCGCATCCGCCGCCAAATCCGCGAAGCTTACCGACTTAACAAGCATTTACTCTACGAAGTTCTCCAAGACCATAATAAGCAATACGCCATTATGCTGATTTTTACTGCCAAAAAACCACTTCCTTATGCGGATATTGAAAAAGCAGTGCAAAAGATTATTCGGAAATTGGGGAATAAGATGGGGTGATGGTTTCATTGTTTCATGGTTCGATGGTTTCATTGTTTTATGGTTTTATTGCTATGAAATTACCTTACGTTTCCGGTGTGAAAAATACCTGCCCAGTAGTAAGGAGAAAAAGCCTTGTCTGATGGGGTATAATTATTTAGATAAGTGATTTGTGCAGCTCTCAGAGCTTGGTCGGCGGGTATGCCATCGTGGAGGTTTTTGTGATATTCGACCATGATATTTTTAGTCGAATTGTCATTGACCGACCAATGGGTCATCGTGATGCTCGGTACGCCTTTGTAAGCAAAATTCCAACCGAGACTCAGGATGCCTTCGCCTTGATTTTGAGTGCCTACGCCCGTCTCACATGCGCTGAGTATGAGGCGGTGGGTGTTGATTTCGAGTTGGTCGATTTCATCTTGCGTGAGTGCGCTGTCGTGGAAGATGATGCGTCCTTCATTTTTATCAAAAACGGCATGTGTGCTGACTTGTACCGTTCGGTAGCCTTCCTTGATGATTCGCTCAAATTCGGCTTTGGTGGCTTTTTCGCGCATCAAAATCTCTCTTTGCCATCGCCAATGAAAAGCCTTTATTTCGTTCAATTCTTCTTCAGAGAATATTAAGTGTGCTTTCTCCCATTCTTCCATTTGATACTTATCGACAGGTGCGATACCTGCAAAGCAATAGCTTTGGTCGGCTTTCTGCTGTTGCAGTTGTAGATAAGAGCCTGCGGAGTAGAGGTAGTTGATAGTGTATTTTTTGATGAGAAATGGCGTGTTTTTATTCAACTTTCCGGAAGTGGCTTGGGTAGTGAGTGCAGCAAAGGGCAGCGTTCCGATTTCGCAGTCAGGAACGATGACGAGGCGGTTGATTTTTTCATTTGAACGGAGATTGGGAGGGATGAGTTGTTGATATAATTTGTAGGAAATATCGTCATTTGATTGCAAATTAACTTGAACAGCTTTCACCTTTTCCGGTTCGGAAATATTGTTTACAAAATCCGTAATATCATCCGCAAGTCCGTCTGCATTTTCTTGTATAATTTCTATATCATTTTTTGTGATGACAAAAATGTATAAGTTTTTGTTTGTTCGGTAATACTCAATAAATGCGGTGTGTTCGTCAGTGATATTGGCTTGAATGTCGCTGACGGTGGTGGTTTCGGGTTGGTATTTACGTTGGGCGTATGCCTCGTATTTCTCGTCGAATGTTGCTTCTAAATTGTCTCGCTCACGTTCCAATTTGCGAAGTGCATCTAAGGTGATTTCTCCGTAACGATATTGCTCATCAGCTTGCCGGATT
>CALHBW010000236.1 GCA_937930625.1 uncultured Saprospiraceae bacterium
AGTTCTTCTATTTCACAGGGAATTTTTCCGGCTTGAATGTCGCGCATATATTGTGCGTTATTTGCCACATTCCAACTGCGTCGCTGCCCATCAAATGAATGTGCTGCCGGACCAATGCCCAAATACGACTCACCCTGCCAATATGCCGTATTATGCCGACTGTAATTTCCTGATGTACAAAAATTTGAAATCTCATAATGCTCGTAATTACGCGCTTGCATTTCGCCGGTCAGGATGTCAAATTGCCGAGCAGATTGCACCTCATCTACGGGCGCACTTTTCCCTTTTTGGATGAAATGCGCGAGTGCCGTCCGTTCCTCCACCGTCAAAGCATAACAGGAAATATGCGGAATCTGCAAATCGAAAAGCCTGTGTAGATTTTCGCGCCATTGCTCATCACTCATGCCCGGTGTGCCGTAAATGAGGTCGGCGGTCAGGTTCGTAAATCCAACCTCCAAAGCATTCTCCAGACAAGCTCGTGCCTCATGTGCATTATGAGCGCGATTCATGTATCGCAAATCAACTTCCGAAAAAGATTGTATGCCGATGGATAAACGATTGATAGCTGTATGATGAAGGTCGCGAAGCGTATCGGGTGTGAGGTCGTCGGGATTGGCTTCAAGCGTAATTTCCGCATCAGCTTGAATATCAAATGTATTATTTAATGCGGTAAATATCTCCTCTAATTCACTGACAGTTAGGAGTGAAGGTGTGCCACCACCAAAATAAATTGTATTTATACGATGGTGATTCCAGTCATTTTTTCGCAATTCAATCTCCCGAATAATCGCCGCCACCATATCAGATTTATACTTCAAGGATGTTGAAAAATGAAAATTGCAATAGTGACAAGCCTGTTTGCAAAATGGTATGTGTAGGTAGATGCCGGACATTTAATGGTAGATAAATTTGTGGATAAAAGTTTCATGGTGAGCTTTCTTGGAAGTTTTGAACCCTTCATGTCGAAAAATTTCACCATCTCTTTCCAATAAACTTGGTTTATTGCTACCCGGTTTAGCATCAAAAAGAATAGAAATAATATTGGAATTATCAGGTAGCGGTAGGTCATCATGTAATTCAAAAACGGTTCTAAGAAAAGCAATGAATGCTCTTGAACTCTTGAATTTTCCTACGGATTCGGAGGGTTTAGCATTAGATTTTAATTCTACCAAAAAAATATAATCATCACTACCTACTCGACCAAAAATAACGGCATCAACTGCCCTTGTCCAGATACCTCCGTAGATTAATTTACCGAGAAAAGGATGATCCCTATCATCCAATTTAAATGCAAAATACACTTCCGTAAATTTGTTGATAGTTACGGATTTCAGACTGGCATCATCCTCTGACTCCACAATTGTGATGCTTCGAGTTTTTTTCTTATTCTCGTTTTTGCTTTCCTTTTCGTCAGGATGAGGATGAATTCGAACATCTTTATGAATGTATTTTTTAAGGATTGGTACTAAGGGCTTCATCGTGCAAACTATCTAAATGTGAATAATATATATAATCAGAGCGTTCACTCATATTAGCCATAACTTCCAGGATTTCCTCGACTTCAATGCCTTTTTCATTGACAGGAATTTCATCTATCGTGCCATTTTGAAAAGCATAAACACCTACATCCTCGGCTTTAATCAAGCTATCTTTTTTGTACTGATATTTTTCTTTTAAGGCTTCTTTCTCCTCAAAATCATTTGCCAATAATATCAAATTACTCAACTCACTAATGATATAGTCGCTATGTGTACTAATCAATAACTTTATCCCGCGATTCGCAATTTTAGCCAACAAACGAGCCAATATGACCTGTGTAGAAGGGTGCAAATTCAATTCCGGTTCATCAATGATGATGTGGTCGTGTTTGCGTGCAAGGTGGCGCAAATAAATCACCAAACCACCAAGCGATTTGACCATTGATGAGGATAAATGAAGCGGTAATTTTTTACGTGTTCCTTTGGGTTTAAATTCCAAACTGCCATATGAATTGACCGAAACCTTACCTCCAAGTATCGTTTCTAATTCCTTTGCTAAATCTTCAAATTCGGTTTTAGGCTGTTTGGCAAAATACTCAAAATCAGACGCAAATGAGAGATAATCATTGATAGCTAATGGATAGCGTGGGATAAGTGCGCCGTTTTCTTTAATTTTTTTGATAGAATTTTCAGCATCATTCGATTGAATAATTTTGGCAACTTCATTCAGTGTGTTTGCTTTTTTTTGTAATAATTCTTTTGAAAATAAATGGATAGAAGAACGTTCAGCAGGAAAAAAATAGGTTTTATAAAATTGAAAATTAGCTGAATATTTTATTTTTAAATCAAAATCCAACTCATTCACCGCAAAAATTTCGGCAGAGGTCTTCTTGATATTTTTTATTACTTTGGAAACGGTTTCACCCGTCATTTTTTTTGCAAATTTCAAACATCCATACACCAAATATACCATATAAGACTTCCCCGAATTATTCGGTCCCGTAAATATGGTCAAAGGCTTACTGATGTCCACTTCACCTTTTTTGATGACCCCCAAATTTTCTACCTTAATTTTCTTCATGGTATCACAAATATAAACAATTAAAATGACCTTGTAAAGTGTATGTAACGCACACACCTACAAACACGTCTAATACAAAGTGAATAAAGGGTCAATAACCATTTTTTCTACGAACTATTGACCATTGACTATCGACTAAATTTACTATGAAAATAAACGTCAATACAGCCACCACAAAAGAACTTTGCGAACTTAAAGGCGTAGGACCCGCACTTGCCAAGCGAATCGTAGCCTATCGCAAAGAAACACCTTTCAAAAAAGGAAAAGACCTATTGGATGTAAAAGGAATTTCAGAGGATTTGCTGAAGGATTGGAAAGGACAATTGAGCTATAAAATCACAGAGAAAAAAGCAGAAAAGAAAACAACAAAATCCAAAAGAAAAACCACAAAAAAAACGACCACGACGAAGAAAACCACGACCAAAGCTAAACGCAAAAAGAAACCGGAATACGAAGGCGAACCTAGCGTAAAAGAAGTTCTGACAGATTTGGTAGATAATGCCGTTACCAGTTTTATCAGAGGAAAATTCGAGGATTTAGATAATTATTTGGAAAGAAGAATAGGCACAAAAGAAGAAAAGACCAAGCCTGTCATTCGCAAGAGAAAGGGCTTCATTCACCGCGACCACACCAAAAATAAACCTCGCCCTAAACCCAAGAAGCCCGTTACAAGCAATGCTAAAACCCTCACATTCAGTCAAATAAATAATTTTGCGAAGCAACTCAAAATAGAACCCGCAACCATGCGAGCCGTCATTGAAGTAGAATCAAGCGGTGGCGGTTTTTTGCCCGATGGTCGTCCTAAGATTCTATTTGAAGGACATATTTTTTGGAGTTTGTTGGAGGGGAAAGGCATGAAACCCCGCAAATTGTGCAAAGGAAATGAAAACATCCTTTACCCACGCTGGACAAAAAAACATTACAAAGGCGGTGCAGCCGAACACGACCGCCTCGAACGTGCCAAACGCATCCACGAAGAAGCCGCCCTATCGTCGGCATCCTGGGGCATGTTTCAGGTCATGGGCTTCAACTATTACATGACGGATTACAAAAATGTCAGCGATTTTGCTGCCGCACAATACCTCTCAGAATTGGAGCATCTCAAAGCCTTCATTGGTTTTGTGGAATCCAAAAAACTACTTACACACCTACGCTCCCACGATTGGGCAAAATTCGCAAGAGGCTACAACGGCAGGTCGTACAAAAAAAATAAATACGACGAAAAACTCGATGCCGCTTACCGAAAATTTAAGTTCAATCCATGAGTTGTTGAGTGGTCGAATTGTTGAGTTGTCGATTCGCAACCATTTCCCGTTCTGCTTGTTTTCTCTCAAAATTTTTCACTGCAAATTCAGGCAAATGTAGCACGGCACTTCCAGTCCGTGTCACGTACTACGAGAAACACGGGCTGGAAGCACCGTGCTACGTTTTGAACTTGCACTTAAAACCGTATCTTTGTGGAAACGATAGCTATACAAATGGGCATGCAAACAAAAGACGAGTCGCTCCTACGCGACATGGAAGCCAACGATGCCAATGCCGTTGCGCGAAAGCGCGACCACATTGAACTGGCATTTCAGTCGCAAATAGCCAACGGGACGCTCGACCAACGCTTTTATTATGAGCCATTGATGGCGGGGCATCCCCGACGCGGTTCGTATCCCTCATTTGAGTTTTTGGGGAAAACCATGCGTGTACCGATGTGGGTATCTAGCATGACCGGCGGCACACAACTCGCTCGTACTATCAACCACAACCTTGCCCGTGCTTGTCGTGAATTTGGTATGGGAATGGGCTTAGGCTCTTGTCGCTCGCTACTCTACACGAATGATACACTGGCAGATTTTGACATCCGAAAAATCATGGGTGATGACCTTCCGCTTTTCGCCAATCTCGGTATCGCGCAGATAGAGCAACTTATCGCCCGAAATCAAGAGTACATCATTCGAGAGATGATGGACAAACTCGCTGCCGACGGACTCATTATCCACGTCAATCCACTACAAGAATGGCTACAACCCGAAGGCGATAGATTTGAACATGCCCCGATTGATACCATAAAACGCCTCATAGACAACTTTGACCACCCGATTATCGTAAAAGAAGTTGGGCAAGGCATGGGCTATCAGAGTCTCAAGGCTTTATTTCAATTGCCAATTGCTGCCATAGATTTTGCTGCCAACGGCGGTACAAATTTTGCTAAAGTAGAACTTCTACGCAGCGATGAAATCAAGCGCAAGATCTACGGCGCACTCGCCCACGTAGGGCATAGTGCCGAAGAAATGACCCATATCAGCAACCAAATTCTCGATGAATTGGGGAACAAAGCCCTCTGCAAACAGGTTATTATTTCAGGAGGAATACAGAATTTTTTGGATGGTTACTATTTAATTAATAAATTGTCGTGTAAATCCGTTTACGGACAAGCATCCGCCTTCCTCCGCCATGCCCGCGACAACTACGACACGCTCCATGAGTACGTAGATGCACAGGTGCAGGGTATTGAGTTGGCGAATGTACTTTTAGTTGTAAAATGAGTGAATTTTTGATTGATGGATTTTTGATTTTAGATTGACGTGAAGTGATTCCTACTCTTATGAATCAAAAATCAAAAATCTAAAATGATTCATTCAAAATTAAGGCTCATCTAGGAATTTGGTGGAAAGCCCACTCGTCGGACATTTTCAAAATGTCAGACGAGATAGATTTACGTTTGAATTTAAATTATTTTATAAACAAATTTTTTATTTTTATTTTGTAAATAATTGATTTTAAATAGATAACAAAGAAATCTTGTCGTCTGACATTTTGAAAATGTCCGACGACTTACGCTCATCCTCGAATTTCAATGCAAGACGATTTACAAAATCGTTTTACGTTCCACTAAATTCCTAGATGAGCCGTTTATTTTTTTCGGTTCTTTATGATTTTACATGGTAAAATTTTCGGGGGTCTTCACCCCAATGGAACATGTTCCATTGGAAAATCATCCAACCATGTAAAATCATAAAGAACCTTTTTTTCTAAAAACGAAAAAAAATACATCATTTAATAATCATAAAAAAAAACGTAAAATTACCTTTTGATAAAAAGAAAATGAATATGTATTTTTTTTAGTAAAAAAAACTTTTTATAAAATAAATTGTATTTTATTGAATGTTTTTAATAACCTAAATATCAATTAATTATGATATAATAAGGTGCTTTTATGTAAGTAAATATTCGTAAGAATACCAACCCTTATATTAAAAATTTTGATAAGGTATTTGTTATTTAAAAATTTTATTTATTAAATAATAATAAAAACAATTTGTAGTGCATGTAAAAACCTCTTTGCAACTATTTCCGCAAACCTGCCGTCATTAAAAATGTCTCGTCCATACACAAAAATCATTACAACACTACGATTGCACTTTTCGTGACATTGATAATGAATGCATTAGCATACTTATTTGAGTGTCACTTTGAGTTATTTTTATTCATTTACCTTTAACGTATTTATCAAATGCAAAATTGAGAATAGTAGGAGACGGATATTTATTTTTATAAAATTATTTTATTTATATAAATTTAAATATAATAAATTATTTTCAATTTGCTTTAACTTGATAAATTATGTTATTAAGTGCTTGGTAAAACCAAGCAATATTTTCGGGTTGTACAATTTACTGAAAACAAACTGATTATTAAACTTGCGCTGTCCACTACACCGATAACTAACTGTATGTATAGGGATGGGGTTATGCCTGCACTTATTAAACCTTGTATCAGCACCATGAAAGGATTTTACCTAACCTTGGTTATTATGGCAATCTCTGTGTATAGTTTTGCCGAAGGAACACTCCAATTAATCACTTGCCCAACATGCGAAGCGGGCATATCTATCAACGACAAAGCACAATTTGCTTATCCCGGACTTACCGAAGAACGCCGATTGCATATCCGCATAGGCGATTTCACGACAGAAGAAATTTATGTAGCACTCGGACAAACTGAAGTCGGTGGCGCGTGGTATAGCCGCCTCGTCAGCCCAAGTGGTGTACAGTACACCTATGACGGAACGGGATTTGTCGCAGGCGGTACGGCTGCTACGCTACCCGTAGCCATCACAAGTGCTGCCGAAAACAGTGCCGGACCCAACGGCGTCACCCAAGCCGGAGCAGCCGCACCGACTTCGGGTAGCTACGATTCCGAAACATTCATTCCCAACGAAAACGGCGATTGGTATATCGAATTTACGGACGACGCCGGATTCGGCGTACCGACTGTGAGTGCGCGTGTACCATACTGGGACATCAGCGTAGTAAACAATGCGACAACGAATGTCATCAATGGACGCCTCTGGTCAGAGCAGTGGGGCTTACGTTCGGGTTCTGGCGCACAGAGCGACCCGGGAGACTTCCTGGCTTCTACTTTTTATGTATATACCGAACCTGAAAATGTTGTGACAGCCATCGAAATCGGTGATGAAAACGACCCGGGTTGGGGTGGTGATTGGCTCATCGCTTGCAACCGCTACGGCATAGATGGCGCAGCTTTCGCAGCAGGAGACGCAGCTACAGCCCGTCAATCTTACGATGGTGACGCGGATGCGGATTTCGGTCCTTTGAGCGAATACAAAATCTTTGTAAACGAACCGGATATCGTGGAGTTCCCAAGTGGAGTTCAAGACATTGAAGTAGATGTTATTTCTGTTGATTTGTGTGATGATGGTAATTCATTTATCAGTTTTGTGACAAATGTACAAGCGGTTGGTGACCTCGTTTTAGATTTTCCACCATACGATAATAATGGTGCAGAAGATGTCCCTTTTGCGGCAACAGTTATTAATGCCGGACCGAATAGTATTCCGTGGGACGGACGCGATGGTATGGGTAATGTCGTACCTGCCGGAACGACTTTTTTCGTACAGCTATTTGCAGGAGCGAGTACCGTTCACTTCCCGATGTTCGACATCGAAGGGGTGACAGGAATGAAGGCTCGTCTCGTGCGTCCGGGTACGCCGGGCTACATTGGTTTGTATTGGGACAATAGCCAAATACCTCCCGACAATCCTGCTAATCCGGTAACGGAAATAGCCGATCCGGGTTGCGTATCTTCTCCTACAGTCGCTTGTAATATTTATGGTAATTCTAATAACAGAACACTCAATATGTGGTGGAATGGATTGGAAACCAATATCGAAGACGAGGTAGTCGTACCTTCCCCTGCGGGAGCCACCGTAGTAGCAGGTACACCGGAAGCTGTATGTGATGAGGTCAATGATGTAATTATTATTCCGGTGGAGGGGATAATACTTGGTGTAAATGTGATAGAATGGACAACAAGCGGTACAGGTACATTTGATGATGCCAATGCAACTAGTGCGGTCTATACGCCTTCGCTTGCGGATATCGCTGCCGGAACGGTGACACTATCATTGGGTAGTTTTGCTTGTCCGGAGGTAGTGGACGCAGCTATAGTTGACATCAATGAGCAAGTATGTTTATTGCCGATTCGCTTGGCTGATTTTCACGCTACAATGGTCAATCCAAACGACCACTGCGATGGCATCAAAGTAAACTGGATGACCGAAACAGAAAGTAATACAGATTATTACATCCTCGAAAGCAGTGCCAATGGGATTGACTTCGAGTTAGTTGGCAGAGTCGATGCGGCAGGTAGTACGCTTACCACTCAAAATTATACCTTGACAGATACGGATATTAATTCGGTCAATTACTACCGCTTGACAGCGTATGATACTGACGGTACATCAGAATCTTTTTTAATGGATAATACGGTACAGACGAATTGTTTTGGCGACATCGCTCCCAATACCATTTCAGACCTCTACCCGAATCCGGTACGCAATAACGAGGTGGTTTCCATCAAATTGCACGTTACCGAATCTGCTGATGCTGCCATTCAAATCAAAGACATCAATGGCAGAACAGTCAGTACCATTCCGACTAATTTGAATGAAGGCGAAAGCATCATCAATTTTAATTTGGATGGACTTGGCGCAGGTATTTACTTCGTCAATTTAGGCAGCGATAGCTGGACAACTGATTTTAAGAAGTTGGTCAAAATACAATAAGATACAAACACCCACCCGTAATAAGTCCCGAATGTCGTAAGATGTTCGGGACTTTTTTTATGTACAGGCGATTTTCAATCGCCATGTGAGCAAGCTGTTTGACCATGTAGAGGAAATTCATGAATTTTCTCTACATGGTCAAACAGCTACCACGCCGATAGCTATTGACAAAGCGCAGCACCACCTTACTTTATTAATTTTTCAATACGTTTCTCGTTATTTTTATTTCTTAGCCTTAAAAAATACATACCGGATGGCATATTAGTCAGGTCGATTGTATGTTGTAGTTTATCAACCTTATATTCAGAAAGGACTAACTTACCCTGACTATCAAATAATTCAATACGGTCAATCATTTGATGGGAAACTATATCGACTTTATCTACAACGGGATTGGGATAATAATTTATATCGAAACTTTCGTATGCCGGAAAAATCGGGTCGATAACAGTCACTTCAAAATCAAAAGCATGTGAATTTCCACCAATTGGATAGCAGACGGATGAAGAATCTGATTGATATGCAATGTACTGTAAATTATAAATTCCCGGCTCTTTTACGCCCAAGTTAATGGTATCTCTAAAATCCTGAAGTGCGGTAGCAGGCGTCCAATAAAAACAGGCTTCCACAACTATCGCTGTATCATTACTCATTAATTCATGTCCTAGATACCAACCCAAATTTGGAGTCGTAACATCTGAAATCAGATAAAGCGTATCATTCGAAGTAGGATTCGCAGGTAAGATTTCAAAATCATTCAGATAAGGACAACATTGTGATAGTAAGTGGGTAGTTGGTAAAAGTCCAATTATCAGAATGTAAATTATTTTTTTCATAATCAAGGTTTTATAAATAAAAATAATTAATGATTGATGAAATGAGTAAATCAAAAACATTTAGGCTACCCGTCTAAGTGGCTACCCGTCTAAGTTTGCCTAAAGCGAATACTCGTCAGACGAATTCCTTTATTCAATGCGAATATTTTATGAGACAAATCACTACATTTCACAAAAACCTTCGTCAGACGAGTAATATCTTGCAAGCAAGCTTAGACG
>CALHBW010000237.1 GCA_937930625.1 uncultured Saprospiraceae bacterium
CCATCCAAACGATGCAAAGCGGCTCAACATCGAAGACGGAAAGCCCGTAAAAGTCACTTCATCCACCGGAAGCGTGACGATAGAAGCCGCCCTCAGCGACGAAATGATGGAAGGCGTGGTGAGTATTCCGCAAGGCTGGGGAAGCAGAAAACGGACGGGTATGAGTGTAGCTGCATCTTATGGCGGTGTTTCGATAAATGACTTGACAGAAGAAAAACGGGTGGATACATTGACGGGAAATTCCGCTTTGAATGGGGTGGCTGTTCGTGTGGAAAGGATAAAATAGTTGCAAGGCATTTTGAAAATGCCTTGCAACTCGCTACCTTCCCAATTTTTTAGCGAAATGAAGGCATGTTTAGATTTGCCGTAAAAGTAGTTAACACTTTTTTCACGCAGAGCGCGCAGAGTTCGCAGAGGGTTAATTATCAAATCTCTGCGACCTCTGCGTTCTCTGCGTGATTTACTCAATTTGAAGCATTTGCTACATTGAAAAAAGTGTCAACCGCATTTCTAAACATGCCGAAATGAATTAACAAAGCTCAAAAAACCAAACTATGCAAGACTACCAACTCAGATACGAAGAAGGCAAACCAAATATCAAAAAATATCCAATTTGCATCTTGGCGAATGATATGGACATGCCGATGAATATTGGCAGTGTGTTTCGTATGGCGGATGCTTTGGGCGTGGAAAAAATATATCTCTGCGGTAAAAGTCCCAGTCCGCCGAGAAAAAAAATCAACCGTACTGCGCGCTCTACCGTGCAATACGTCGCGCATGAATATTGTGAAAATGCCCTCGAAACGGTCACGGATTTACGCGAAGCAGGGTATAAAATCGTTAGTCTTGAAATCACGAAACAGAGCGTCGATATTTTAGATTTTGAAGTGCAGCCGGATGAAAAAATCTGCCTCATCATCGGCAGAGAAAACAGAGGCGTCGAACAGGAGTTACTCAATGCTTCGGATGCAGCCGTACACATCCGCATGTGTGGCAATAATTCTTCAATGAATGTAGCCGTAGCCACCGCTATCGCTGTATTTGAAATTACGAAGAAGATGTGCTGATGTGCTGATGTGTTGATGTGTTGATGTGTTGATGTGTTGATGTGTTGATGTGTTGACGATAGTGAATAATATAGGTTTTTTGCTACGCAAAAAAAACATCAGCACGTCAGCACGTCCACACATCAGCACGTAGAAACATCAATTCGTCAACTCATCAGTAGCAATTTCTCCGGTAACTTGTTTGATTTTCCAACGGGTAAATTCAAGATTAGAGGTGAAACCGTAGCCGTAAATGATTTGGTCGGCAGTCGTCATTTTCACAAATTCATCGGAATAAACTTTCTCTTGTTTTTCATCCCAAGTCAGTTCTTCGGCTTCGAGGCGTTCGCCTTCCCTATTCCATACGACTACACTGTCTTCCATGTAAATTTTGCTTTCATTGATGTATTGCATGGCGTAATTGGAAGAGAGTTTTCCCGTTACACGTCTGTTTTCGTCATAAAAATCAACGATAAAACCTTCAGGAAATTCGCGGCGTGGTTCTTTTTTATCAAGGTGATTGTACATCGTATATGCCTTGATACGTACTCGTACAACCGCCGAATCGCTGTACAAGATTTCGACATCACGCGCACGTTCTACCGCTTGGTCTTCTTGCGAAATGACGCGCTGAATGGCTGACATATCATTTTCACAGGAAGCCAATACAACTAAGGCAAAAAAGGAAAGTATGGTGAGATATTTCATGGTAGTTCGTTACTCGTTAATTCGTGATTCGTTTTATATTAAATAAAATCTAATTACACATTTTCATTTCTTTTTTAAGGTCTTGAATCTTTGTGTATTCACCTGCTTCCATCCGTTGCAGGATACCCTCTGCTTCTTTCTTAAATTCCTCTGCCATAATCGGCTCTCCTTCAATCGTATAAGTAACTATGTCATCTTCTACATAAGCATTTAACTTTTCCAATTCTTCATCAGAAGCTCCATCAATGTACCGATGTAATTTTTCTTTTAATTCACTCGCACTCATTTTTTTATTATTTTTTGGTAAAAATGATTCCTCTCAAAGATAAGGGTTTTATCGGATAATTGTCAATACCAATTCAATTAACAAAATCTAAAAGTTGTGCCGTTATTCGTGTATTCGTTGACTCGTTATTCGTGTGAATGTTTTGCGAAGCAGAACAAAAGTAAACGAATACACGGATAACGAGTCAACGAATAACGGATTAACGAACTACCATCACATCTCCCTGATAATCAAATATTTCTCCATCAAAAAATTCCATACGAATATGATACACATACACGCCTTGATCCACTTTGCGTCCGTTGGAGGCTGTACCGTCCCATCCGGCAGCAAGATTATTCGGGTCAATATCAGTGCCTTCAAACACCAAGCCGCCCCAACGATTATAGACTCTAAATTCTTTGATAAGCGTAGCCGCTTGTCCGCCGAAAGCGGTGAAGGTGTCATTTGTTCCATCTAAATTTGGGGAGAAAATATTGGGAATATACACCGGACGTACATCATTGACACTGACAGTCACCGAATCAGTGGCAATACAGCCTTCAATCGTCGTGATAGTTGCTAAGTAGGTCGTCGTGACGGGTGGTGCAGCAGTTGGATTGAAGCAATCAATACAACTCAAGCCCGTTGGCGGCGTCCACTCAATCGTATGTTCGACAGTCGAATTGGTGAGAATGGCATTGAGGTCGGTGGTGTACGAAAGGTCAATTTCCACATCTTCACCTGCATATACAATGAGTTCTGTGGGTTGGGAAACACCCGCGTCTGTAGAAAAATCGCAACCAAATACATCCCGAATCGTCACTGTCACTGTACCGGAAGGCAAGTTGGTCAGCGTTGGACTATCTTGAAAATTCACGCCATCGGCACTATATTGAAATGGTGGACTTCCACCCGAAGGATACACCGTCAATGCACCCTCAGAACCACCAAAGCATACATTATCCGTTGATACAATGGAGTCGATATTAACGGGAGCAGGTTCAATAATCGTGGTCATGGCAGTAGTCGTACAGCCATTTTCATCCGTAACGGTAAGGCTGTAATCTCCTGCCATGAGGTCAGTAATATTCGCTGTATTCGTTTGTGTAGGATTCCATTCGTAGGTGTAGGGCATTGTACCGCCTGTGGCTGCAGCATCAACCGTACCATCAGCATAACCAAAGCAGCTAATATCCATTCCGGTCAATACAACTTCCAGCACATCAGGTTCAGCAATTTCAATGTCAATATTACCTAAACATAAATTTGCATCACGTATGGTGACGGTATATGTTCCTGCTGCTACATTCTGAATGATACTATTGCTCGTAAAACCATTTCCATCATTTAAATCAAATTCGTAAGGAGGCAAACCATTTAAAATATCCAATTCAATTGTACCATCACTTGCTCCATTACAACTTGGTGAAACAATATTCGCATCAGGAGAAAGTTCCAATTGAAGTTCGCGGACTTCAAAACTGCGGTCTATTTGACAACCATTATTATCCGTAATCACCACAGCATAATCGCCAATCGGAATATTAATTAAATCCTCTGTGTCACCGCCAAAAGGCGCGCCATTTTGCGTCCATGCGAAGTTGTATGGCGGAGTCGCGCCACCTATAGTCAGGTTGATAGCACCATCTGTGCCACCGCCACAAGTAGGGCTCGTAATCGCCTCCGCGTAATCAAACAATGGCGGACCGTCAATGTCAATATCAAAAATTGTTTCACAACCGATTTGGTCAGTAATCGTCACGAGATAATTGCCGGGAATGAGGTCAGCGAGGTCTTCGGAAGTATCGCCCGTTGACCATTCAAATTCAAATGGAGGAGTACCGCCCGATACGCTCACGTCAATAGAACCATCAGCGTCGTCGGCACAGTCGAGATTGGTTTGGGTGAAAGAAGTGAACATTTCATTCACACCATCACAACAGGCATCAATCGTATAATCGACCACATGTGATACGGCACATCCCAAGTCCGTTTCTACTCTCAATACCACCGAAATATCGCCGGGTTGAGTAAATTGAACCGTGTGCGGACCTACACCTGTTGCGGTTTGAGGTATGGCACCGAGTCCGAAATTCCATTCGCGGGTAGTAATATTTCCCTCATTAAAACTACTATCATCGGTGAATGTAATCGACTCTCCGGCACACACCGTTCCCGTTACATCATCCGTAAATTGAGCATTCGGACCAACAAATTGTGCAGTACCGCCAAAGGACATTGAGAAACCATTGCCCGTAGAAGTAAAATTGTTAATCAATAAGGCATAGGATGTGGCTATTTCCATTTGAAGTGGTGCGAGGAAGTTGTCGTCGCCAATATTACAGCCCGGGTCTTCGTTGGTATCGTTAGCACTTGTAGCGAGTCCGGTAGCTCCCATACATGGCGGACCTGAAGTGCCAAATTCGCCGGAAGCCATACAGCGCAAGACTTGCTTGCCTATACAATTATTGATTCCATTTGGAAGTTCGTACAACACAAAATCAAGGTCATCTTCGGGGTTGGTGGGCGTGAGCGTGAAGGTCAGCATACCGTTGTTGGCAGCCGTCCATGTAAACCACGTTGAGTTGGTTTCTGTATCGCCTCCGCCACCGTCCAGACAAGTGCCTGCGGCTTCATTTGTATCCGAGCCTGCTCCGACTACACTTTGAATTGTAAAAGGTGAGGTATCGCAAAGAAAAGCCGCCGAACCACAATCCGACCCCGGCTCTACAGGTGGGTAGTAGTTGTTGATACAGAGTTGGAATGTACCTGTATTATTGGAGCGTCCATTAATACGGATATAGTAGGTTTCTCCTACCGTCAAACCACCTCTGTACAATTCGATAATATTATTATTAATCAAATCTGCTTCGCAGCGCAACTCGTTAATTGTGCCGCCACAATCGCCTGTATATAAAGCTACTGCAGGATTGTTGAGCGTTCCTCCGGACGCAATCGGCACAGCACCGACCACCGCAACCGTAACATCAGAAGCTACTGCCGTGAAGGTAAACCAAACATCACTATTATTATTGGAAAAGCAAGACGCCGCGCCAAAGCTCGATGCAGTCGCGCTGACATTTGTGTATTCACCCGAAGCCGAACACCAGTCCGTCACGTCAGTAATTTGGATGGCGTTATCACATTCGTCATTTGAGGGTTGAGCAATGAGGAATGTACTGAATATTAATAGGGTAATTGCGAGAAATATTTTTTTATGTATCATTTTTAAGTGCAAATGCAAGTGTCAAGTTCAAGTTCAAGTTGTCTTTTTGAAAATTATACGGTGCTTATTGAAAGTTGTTCTTTGTTTTGAAAATTATAGGGCAATTCGTGATAATAAATTGGTCATTTTAGCAATGTGTTCGCCAAATGAATAATTGTAAATTCATAGAGAATAATTTATTGTTTTTAAGTACATGGACATAATTATATTTAAAATTAGAACGAGATTATTTTTTCTCTGGTTTTTCTTACAAAATCCGCGCATAGCCTACG
>CALHBW010000238.1 GCA_937930625.1 uncultured Saprospiraceae bacterium
CCCCATTTTCTTCTCTATCGCATCGTGTGTATAGGACTATTTTATCTACTTTTTCGAGTGTTTTATTTTCAGGGTGTAAACCAATCTCATAACTTGGACCTCCATTTTCTCCTTTTACAGCATAAGCATCTTTTCTGTCAGAATAATGAAATTCGGCGATGTAGTTTTTAGTTTCAATGGTTTCCAGCATCTTGATTTCTTTTTCGCCATAAACATAATTACCTTTATCGTCGGCTAATCTTGCTTTGTGTCCTTCACTTAGATTGGCAGTATTTTGCGGATAAGGATTTCTCCATCGGTAAGGGGAATTTACACTGTGAAGTGTTCGATAATTGAATTTGGTATAAGTTCCCAAATCGTCTGGTGTCGCTCCATCTCCTTTTAAATCAACATAATCCGCCGATACTATATTAGTCAATAAATAAGCTGTCGCATAAGGTGGAAGTTCGGTGCTACTGAAGAAGTGGTTTGTACCTTTTTTATTACTTGCTGTATTATCAACACCCGCTTGATACTCAACCGTTCCCGTTTCTACGTCCGGTTCATAGTTCTCATCATATATGTTGAAACTGACCTCTTTTTGGCGTGTGTTGTAGGTTTGATTGCCATAGATGTATCTCGCACCATCGGGTCTATCTACGATGACTTCGGAAATGTGATGTGCTTTTCTTATGTGTGGCAATTCGCTGTCGATTCTGTCTGTTGGCGATGCCATGCCAATTCCAGTTGTTTTATTTACTTCGTAAGAAATAAGTTGTTTATCCAAAGCCCCGTGTTGAGCAAGTTCGGCAGGAAGCAGTGTCATGGGTTGGTTTCTTTTGTCTCTTGTGTTCCTTACATTGTTAGTAACTTCATTCGTAGATATTTCGCTTTCAGGATTTTGTGGTGTTCTTCTTAAATAATTATCTTTTGTTTTTCCTAAAACACTAATATCAACACGAACAGGGTCAAAACCTTGTATTTTATCAAAATAATCTTGGTCAAAGGTAGTAAACTCTCCTGCAGCTTTCATGTAGAAAGGTTCGTAGAGTGCGGGGTCGTCGCTGTCTGACCTACCGTTGAAGCTGAGTTTGTCCTTAGTTTTATTATTGCCACCAGACCATTTGCCCGAACTTGAAAAACCATAACCACGACTAAGATTGGGACCTCCTTTAAAGTACCCTCCTGCACCAAGGTCACCACCAAATGCAACACTTCCGGTGTGGCTTGTTGTTTTTGGGTCATATACGGTTGCAAAATCGCGATGTGGACGAAACATTCCACCAACACCTTGACCTGAAACGGTATAAACATCATAGGTCATTTGTGTCATAGGAAGTGCGGGGGTGTTATCCGTAAAAGCACCATCTTTTTCGCGGTTAAAATCGTGCATAGCATTGGGGTTATTTTTTCCTTTTTCAGCATATAAAAAACCATATGCGGGTTTGATTTCGGTAGGACGTAAGAGTGTTTGCTCATTAAAATAACCGTCAACTTTCACTTTGCCTGTTACCCACTGCAATTCAAGTCCTGTTGATATATTGGCTGCTACAGAGTTAGTAAGCATAGAGTGTCCAATTTGGGGAATGTAGGTATTAAGTCCAATTGGTATTCTTGAACGTCCAGAGCCATTAGATGATATACTTCCTGTACTCTCTCCTTTTTCATAAGTATCGCCAGTTTTCTTATATGAAGCCTCTATACCTATCGACCTTAATCCTGCTCTTGAATTATAGCTTGCATCCAAGCCTATACTGCTTCTGGAAAGTGAAATTTCTGATGCCGTTGCCTTTGCCCCCTCCTTGCTCATGCCTATCTGCGGACTTACTCCAATGCCTTCTTTTGAGTTGGATGAAAGTCCTAAACCGAATGAATATGAGTTTCCATTTTTGTCGGCAAGCGCAAATGAAGGTTTCATTCGGGTTTCAAAACCTAGACCCGAATAACTGTTATGAAAAAGTCCGAAACCAAAACTAAGCGAGAAGGGGCTGCTATCAACACTTTCTCCTGCTGCAACCGCCTCCTGTGCCTCTGTGATATTTTCCGAACCAATGATTTCAGGTACTATTGTAAGATTTGCTCCCACAGTAGTATTAGGTCTAAGATTAGTTTCCGTAACAATCTTATCACTCCCATTAAAATCATCAGGAATCCCTCGCATACTACGCGTGACAGCACCGCCCGCATTGAGTGTCCAACCCAAACCGACAGAACTCGCCTGCTGCTCCATGCCTATACCTGAACTGTAACTGATATTTATCGGGTATCCACCGACATCCATCAAAGGAATATTATAACTGAAATCGCCCGTAAAGGGATCGACCATATCCGACACGCCGACAGGTGTAAATGTGGTAAATTCGGGTTGCGAAGGTCCGCCTGTAATCGCGTGGGCTTTCGGCGGTACGATTAGCGGGAATACTAGCTGGAAAATCATCAGTATGGCGATGCTTTTCACCCAACGGCTATTTCTGATTCTTGTTATCATGGTTTATGTGTTGAGAGTAGCGAGTGGCGAGTAGCGAGTAGCGAGTCATATTCTATATTTCATGAAAACTCGCAACTCGTAACCCGTAACCCGCAACTAAAATTCTTAAATGGTTTTCAGTTGGGGAATACGTTGAATATCCTCTGCTTTGATGGTCATTTTTATCCATCCGAGTCCGAGTTTGTCGGCGCGGTAGAGGAATGTTTTGTCGGTGTCGGTTTTTTTGTTTTTGTCAAATGCTAATACGCAATTATCGTAGGGTAATATGCCGTTTGCGCCCTCGAAGTGGAACATTCTGCATCGCAGGGTGTCCGTGCCTTCGAGCAGGAAGAGGTCTTTTTGCATACCTGACATGAGGTAGCGGGTTTTGTCTTCAAAATCTGTTTTTTCATTCGACAGTGCAGGGCTACCCGAAAGGGTGGAGAGTTTGAAATTGAAGTATTGCAAACCCTCCATTTTTTCTTTTTCCCTTTCGAGGACAGTAGTGTGTAGTTTGGTGGTGCGCTCTTGCAAGGCTACCATGTATTCTATGGGTTTGTATTGGAGTGAAAAGATGTAATCCTCCACAGTTTGTGTGTGGCGCAAACCGTTTTCTTGGTTTTCTACCCATTTGGCGTAGGTGGCAGGTTGTACTTTGTCTTGACAACTTGCTATGACCAATACTATCATTAGGAGTGATAGTGAGTAGAGTATTTTTTGATATATATTTTGTGTGTTCATTTTTAATAATTTATTCCACAAGTACAATTACCATTGTCATCTATGTAAATTGTCTCATTTTGGGTATTAGGATCGCCATCGTCGCAGGGTTCACCAATGATGTAACATTCACCATCAATTATACAATGATCAGGTATTTCAAGATATATTTCTGCTGTTGTTTCACAGCCATTACTATCTGTTACTGTGAGTGTGTAGATACCTTCATCATCTGTCGAAGCACTGCTTATACGTGGAGTTCCACTACTTGATGTAGAGCCATTCGGATATGTCCAATTGTATGTATATGGTGAAGTTCCACCTGAGACATTTGAGAAAAAAATGACAGTAGGGTTTGAGCAGTTATCAATTATACTAATTGTCGGATTCGCATAAAGTGTACTACAATCCATACAAATACAATCTCCGGTTGTAATGTTTTCACAAACTGTCACCTCATCCCCACAATCGCCCGTTACCGTCAAACAGACTTCATAAGTACTGCTATGTGTAAAACCATAATTAACAGAAGGCATATCGGCGAAATCTTCCATTATCTCCCCGTCTATTGCCCATTGATAAGTATTCATCGCATTATTGCTCGCCGTAAATTCAACAGTACAAAGATCTACTTCGTAGCTAAAATCTATATCATACTCCGGTGCTACAGTAAGTTCGATTTCTGTGGAAGCCTGACATTCATCCTGAAAGCCTGTAACCGTATAAGTCGTTGTTTCAGAGGGACTAACGGTAGGATTAGGAATATTCGGATTACTCAATCCTCCATCAGCAGGTGACCAGATATAGTTGACTGCTCCTGTGGCGTTTAATTGTACACTTTCTCCGGCACAAATAATACCTTCCGGTTCTGCACTGACAGATATAGCAAGATTTCCGGCTACGGTGATGGTGATGTCTCTTGTGATTTCGCAACCATTATCATCTGTGACGGTGACGGTATAAGTGGTGGTTTCGGCAACATTCGCAGTTGGGTTGGGGCAGTCTATACAACTCAAACCTCCTGCGGGCGTCCATAGATATTCTACACCGCCATTAACTGTGAGGAGAATATCCGTACTACCACAAGTCACTTGATTGGGCGGAAAGGTAATATCTCCTTCCGATACATAAACCGTCACTTCATCCTCCGAACCGCGTCCGCCGCAGCCGCCTACGTGTAGTGTGTAAGTGGTGGTTTCGGATGGATTGGCAGTTGGATTAGAGATTGTGTTGTTGTTCAATCCTGTTGATGGTTCCCAATAGTAGGTGAGTCCGTCTTGGGGTGCTGTACCAATCTGTATGCTTTCTCCGGGGCAGAGGGTTTGGTCAAAACCTGCATCTGCGATGCAATCTGCTTGTGAGTTACAGGACGGTGTGGCGTAGTTTTGTGGTAGGGTGTTATTGATGAAATTGATGGGGTTTGAGGTTTCCGGTGTGCCGGAGTTTTGGATGTATAGTGTCGCATCTGTGGTGTTAAATATGGCAGCTGTTTCTGGTAGAAATTGTGTTTCGTCAATATCCAAGCGAGTACCTACCGAAATATGACTACCATTTGCTGCTTGATTATTTTCAAATTTGCATAACTCCACTTTTATCATCGAAGGTGAACGAATAGCTCCTCCTTCACCAGCCATTCCTTCGGCTATATTGGCATCAAAAACAGTATTATAACAATTTAAACCTCTGGCATTTCTGGCATTAACACCGCCTCCTTGACCTGACCCTCCTCCGTCACTAAATACTACATTATTAGAAATACATGAATTATTAATGTTGAGATTACCCATACTGGGCATATTGATTCCTCCACCGAGTAGCTTTCCCACATTATTGGATACTGTAGAATTGTCAATGTAAACATTGTGATTTCCGTCAATCTGCATACCGCTTCCCGACCTGTCGCTTCTAATGTTATGAGATATAAGCGAATTGATAATATTTACATTTGCTGTTGCTTCACCCAATTGGTATATATCTATTCCACCGCCTTCTATGCCGTCTATTGGCGATTGATTATAAGATACAGATGAATTTATAATATCTACCGAACCACTATGTATGAAGAGAGATGACAGGGAGAAACCGTTATTACTTGCAGCAGCATTTTCAGTAATATATAAGCCATTAAATAGTACACATTCTGCACCTTTTACAGATATTGCTTTGCCATCTAAGCCATTGACATTTCCATTCAGGTCAAGATAGTTATATTCTCGCACCGTGAAACCTTCCAATGAAATACCATCTGTATAAATTTGCATAAACAGATTCCCATTGGAAACGTCATCTCCTTCTATATCATTATCAGTATAATTATTATCAAAAATAGTATTGTGAGCACCTGCTCCTCTGATGGTCAGGTTGTTGATGGGGTTATTAATTTCTACAAAAGTATCATCGTATATTCCGGTATCAATATAGATAATATCGCCACCTGTCAGTACTTGGGTTTGTAGAACGTATTTTAGAGTGGCAAAGGGCTTGGAGGGCGTACCATTCCCTGTTGAGTTGGAGCCGGGAGCAGTGGTATAAATGTCTCCGATTGGGGAAGCATCGTTGACATAGTAAGTACCTGCAGATGCTCCTTCCGAACAAGGCTCAATATATCCCCGAAACACTGAACCTTTAAGGGCTTTGAATCCGGGTTTTAGGGTGACATGGTGGCCTGCTTTTTGTCTTACAATAGCCTGAACGTCAACTGTACCATCAGATTCCAATGAATACTCGGCTTGATAAAGGTTTGAAGGAATAGTAAGTTCGGGCGTATTATTGTTACCAACATCTAAGGTGTAGGGGCATTCTAAATCTGGACTTTCGCTGCCTACTCCTGCTGTATTATCTTCTTCACAGGCTTCTATTTCGGCAGAAAAATCTGCGCCGACTTCCGTCGAAAATCCAATGTCCAATCGCACGTAGTTACTCTTATAATCTACGGTGGATGTGCTGTTTACAGTACCATCTGAGTGGAGTATATTTTGGGAAGAATAGGTATCCGAAGCTACGGTAGTCGTAGGCGTATTGTCGTTGCTGATATAGATGGCATCCTGACAATCAGGTTGAGCACATGGAGTAGATATTGGTGTGCTTGATGAGTTAAATATAGGTTGGGCAACCATATGTAAACTCCCTGAAAACATAGCCACTACCAGCAACAGTCTTCCGATATGTGTTCGAAGTATTTTCATTATACTTGGTTTAAAAGATGTTATCGAAATGGGTGTGTTTACCGGATAATGACCATTTGTTTGGTGTCGATGACTTTGCCATCTACGACCAATGAGTAGTTGTATGTCCCGACGGGTATGGTGCCGGCTTCTACTTGGATATTGCCTTCGCCTGTGCCCCGGATAGATTCGTTATACATCAATTTACCGTTTGAGTCATAGATTTTTACTGCTGCTCTTTTAGTACCGTCAGGTACATAGTATTCCACTAAAGTTCTGGATGAGAATGGGTTAGGGATGTTTTGTTTTAAGGAAGGTTTTCTGCCTTCGAGTTCTATATTTTGGCGGTTACTGCCTGTGCGTGAGCTACCGTTTTCTACGATGTCGCGTAGTTCGGATACTTCTTGTTGTAGTTCTTCGATGATGGCTTGTTGTTCTTTGACGGCGTTGATGAGCATGTATTTGATGGCACTATCGTTGATTTTTAGGTAGGTTTCAGGTTCGCTTGTTTTTTCCGTAAATTCTAATTCATCTTCTTCGATGATTTCTGTTTTTTGATAGGTAAATTTACCGACGAGTTTTGGGGCAGTCTTTCTCAAGTCTTGTGCATAAATACCCACATGCGTTTGCTCTGCATTTGTTCCTGCCTTTCCGTTGTATTTGTAATAAATTGGAGATAGTGCAAGTACTTCTTTCAACCCATAATCAAATGTCGTAGCATCAGTTTTTAAGCGTTTATCACTTGTAATGTGCATTGTTCCATTGTAACCAATTGCACCATTGACATCAAGTAAAGTATCGTCATCGGGGGTTGTAGTACCTATACCGACTCTACCACTTTGATGGATGGTCATTCTATTGATATTGTAAGGTGTCCTGAAATATATTGGAGCAGACTTTATATTTCTTATATATAGAGGTAGCGTACTTTCATGATCTATAAAGCCGTGTCCGTTTTTATGACTATAAAGCCTAAGTCCATAGGTATTATAATCTGTTCTGCTTATTAAATCTATAATAGCATGACCATTAGCTGTTCTATCTTTTCCTATTCTTAGATAAGCAGCCGCACTACCTCCATTTCTACGTAAATCCAAGAAGTTTCCCCTTATATTTACATTCCCATTCACATCCAATTTTTGAGTAGGAGTCTCAGTTCCTATCCCGACATCACCATTAGGTGGTGTCACATGCACCTGTGCAGTCAATAACACCGAACTACACATCAATAAAAAAATATAAAATACAGTTTTCATA
>CALHBW010000239.1 GCA_937930625.1 uncultured Saprospiraceae bacterium
CGTATGATATTCATTGCGATGGGACTTTCGGCAATTTTTTTAATTTCCTACGTATTATACCATTCATCCACACAACCAACGAGTTATGGTGGAGAAGGTACTATCCGTTACGTTTATTATTTTTTATTAATTAGTCACATAATATTGTCTGCCGTAGTCGTTCCTTTTGTATTATTTACCTTCATTCGGGGCTTCACAAGGCAAGATGCACGACACAAGAAAATCGCCAAATGGACGTTTCCACTATGGTTGTACGTTGCTGTAACGGGGGTTATTTGCTATTTGATGATTTCGCCGTATTACGGATGATTTTTTTGTTAAAATTACATTTTAATATATTTTTATGCGTCACAAAACGTTTATATTAGCAATCGTGCTTACTATAATTGTCACTTTATTTGTGACAACTACAGCTGATGCCCAATGTGCTATGTGCAAGGCAGCAGTAGAAAGTGGTAATGAAAGTAGCGGTTTGAATAAAGGGATATTGTATTTATTACTAGCACCTTATATCATAGTAATGAGTATGATATTTATGTGGTGGCGAAATAAAAAACGAACAGATAACGAAATGCAGGAGCACGAATTACGTGATTTATTAAAAGACATTGAATGATTTAGAGATTTTTGATTTTATGATTTTCGATTGTAAATTTATTCAATCAAAAATCAACTAATCAAAAATAAAAAAGGCAATGTCGTTGTGAAAACTACATTGCCTTTTTTATTTTTACTGCGAGAGAATAGGCTTTCTAAATGTCAGCTATTTGTCAAACACCCCGTTAATATAACGTTAAAGCCTAATATTCTATTGGAAATTTAAAAAAATACTACAAAATTCGTACCGATAACCAACCATTTTGAAATTATTAACGTCTTTAAAGAAGAAAGACAACATAATTATAAAGGCATACTCCAACAAAACAACATAAATCAAACATACGAAAAGGAAACATTATGACTTATTCAATCCAAAGACAGGAAGAAATCCAAGTACTTTCTGTAGATAACTTAATCAGCGAATTTGAAAACAGACAAATTCTCGAAGAAGTAAAAGACATCATCGAAACCGGCTCAACCAGATTCGTGATAGATCTTTCTGAACTTAGATTTTTGAACAGTGCAGGACTCAACTTTCTGATTTCCGTACTTACTAAATCACGCAACGCAGGTGGCGATACCGTCATCACGAATGTCAGTGAGGATGCGTCGAAGTTATTGGTCTTGACCAAACTCAAGCATGTATTCACCACAGCCAATTCAGTGGAAGATGCTTATCAATTATTTGCAAATCAAAATTAAGGTGTACTTCATTTAGTCCTTGATAATCCGTAAATTTGAAGGTTTGAACGTGACGCGCTAAAATCAGCGTCACAATTTGTAAAGATTTCAACCATTTACGGAATGACCATAGACGTGATACTCGGCTTGCAATGGGGCGACGAAGGCAAAGGTAAAATTGTAGACTATCTTGCCGGAAATTATGACATTGTAGCTCGCTTTCAAGGCGGACCTAATGCCGGACATACCCTCAAATTTGACGGACAAAAGTTTGTACTACACATCATCCCCTCCGGTATTTTCCGCGAAGGTATTATGAACCTGATTGGCAATGGTGTCGTTATCGACCCTGTTATCCTTGAAAAAGAACTCGCAGGTTTGCGTGAAGCAAATGTGGACTACGAATCACGCCTTTTAGTCTCAAAAAAAGCGCACCTTATTCTTCCTACGCATCGTCTCCTCGATGCGGCTTCCGAAGCTGCCAAAGGCAAAGAAAAAATTGGTTCTACCCTCAAAGGTATCGGTCCGACTTACATGGATAAGACCGGGCGAAACGGCTTGCGTGTAGGCGATATTTATACCGATAATTTTCGGAAAAAGTACGAACAACTCCGCAACAAACATACTCAACTTTTAAGCATTTATCCCGAAATTGAATTTGACCTCGAATCATTGGAAAAACGATGGTTTGAGAGCATCGAAACGCTCAAAAAACTACCTGCCGTAGATGGCGAATACTACATCAACGAAGCACTCGAATCCGGTAAAAAAATCTTAGCAGAAGGCGCACAAGGTTCTATGCTCGATATTGATTTTGGGACTTATCCTTTCGTGACTTCTTCCAATACAATTACGGCGGGTGTGTGTACGGGCTTAGGCGTTGCGCCACAGCGAATTGGTGAAGTTATTGGTATTACAAAAGCGTATTGTACGCGTGTAGGTAGCGGGGCATTTCCTACTGAATTGCATGATGAAGTCGGGGCAGAACTCGCGCGTGTCGGGCAGGAATTTGGAGCCACTACGGGGCGTCCGCGTCGCTGTGGTTGGATTGATATTCCGGCACTCAATTACACGATTATGATTAACGGTATCACCCAACTCGTTATCACCAAAATCGACGTGATGAACGACCTTGAAACTGTCAAAGCTGCTACCGCTTATCATCTTAATGGCGAAACCATTTCTAACCTTCCTTTTGATTTTAATAATGAAAATATTAAACCTGTTTACACTAATTATGAAGGTTGGAAAACCTCTATAAATGATGTCACAGATTTTAGCGATTTTCCTG
>CALHBW010000240.1 GCA_937930625.1 uncultured Saprospiraceae bacterium
TTCGTTGAATACTTCGTACATGTCGAAGGTCTGATTGAGGGTGATAAGGGCGTCTAGGAAGCGGTCGCGCTCGTCGGCTTGGAGGTTGTTGGCATTCTTACGGATGCGTACCATGAGGGCTTCGCGTCCGAGCAATTGACCGCTTGTGCTTGTGATTTCGACAATCGCATCTTTATCATCTACGCTTGGTCTGCCGAATTGTCCTGCCATATAAAAATCGACCCAATCGCCGTTTGCAGGAAGGGTGATATTGGTGAGCGTGGCATTGGTCGCGGTGCTGGTGTGCGGCGTGAGCGTACCGCCTCGTGCAAAGAGTACACGCCCTTCTGCACTTGCGAAATTACGAAGATTGACGGTAAGTGGCGCATCGCCGGTTACCTGTCGGATGCGGCAGGGCATGGGCGACCAAGTGAGGTAATCGTCTGCGGAACTCGCGTTATTATTGATTTGCAATTCGATATTGGCGGGCGTGAAATTGGGCGGTGAATTGGTAATCATCATCGCCTTTCTGCCGAGAATCGTACCTGCTCGTGGTCCGCCTGCGGGGTTGGGACGGCGTAAGGTCATTTGCACGATAACATCTTTATCGCGCCGGCTTTGTATAATATTGCTACTCGGACGAATGTATAGGTCTGCCCACTCGCCATTGGCGGGTACGAGCAGCGTGATAAAGCCCGATTGGGTGGAGGTCGTCGTGTAGGAAAAAAGTAAAGGTACACCGCCGAGTCCGTTGTCAATATTTTCGATACTTACCTGCACATCTGTAACGAAATCCAATTGATTAACAACCCGCAAACGACATGGGATAACACCATCAATATAGTCATCGCCTGTGAATGTAGTGTTGTTGATTTGGAGTTCGATTTCAGGCATGACGCCTCTATCCACCGATGGGTCAACAGGTGGTGGAGGGGGCGGTGGGGGAGGAGTGTCGTCCGGTGCGGGTGGGCAGCCGCATAAGACCAACATTAATGCGAATAGCAGGGATGAAAAGATGATTTTTTGATAACCTAACATTTAATTTTCTTTAAAGTTAAAATGGAGAGCAGAAAATGTAAAATGTAAAATAATAAATGTGAAATGTAAAAGTTCCCTACAGTACGCGAGTAAAATATTGTAATTATTTTCATTCCTAATGAATTTAAAAACAATATAATAATACGAAATACCCCGCGTCCTACTACTTTTACATTTTACATTTATTATTTTACATTTTACATTCCTTATTCTGCATTTTACATTCATTTATTGATTTTTTTCGGAAGAAAAACCTCCGCTAACATACAACGCGCACTACCGCCGCCGTATTTTTCAATAGTGTATAAGGGACTGTGGAGTATATTAGTATGACGTTTGATGTGAGAGATTTGTTCAGGCAAGAGAGATTTAAATGCTTGTTCGGACATCACAAGATACGTTTTTCCTGCCTGATTTTCAACTTGCAACATATTTCCTGCAAATTTATTCATTTGTTCTAATGAAATATGGATAATTTCTTTTTCTGTTTCTCTGAAATAATATTCCAGTTGTGCTTTTTCTTGTTCGTCGCGGATAGTTTCCATGCAAATGACAACAAAATCATCGCCCATTGCCATCATGACGTTGGTGTGGTAAATGTCTTGTCCGGTGGCATCGGTGGCGTCAAATTGCACTTTTTCGTAGTCTGCCCATTCACAAAATTCTTCCAATAAACCCACATCGGTACGCGGACTTTTACAGGCATATGCCAAGCGGTTTGCGCGATCCATGACGATGCTGCCTGTACCTTCGAGAAAGCGGTTTTGTGCCTCATTTCCGCTGAAATCTATACGATGTAGAATATCAAAATCTTTTGCTAAAATATTGAAGACATCGCCGCGTCGTTCATGTCTGCGTGTGGGAGCGTACATAGGATAGGTGACGACAGTGCCGTTGGTGTGGAATGAAATCCAATTGTTGGGAAATACAGCATCAGGCGTCACAGGTTCGGGCAAATCTTCGACCACGACTATATTGATACCCACGCTACGTAATTTTTCTACAAATCCATCAAATTCTGCTAATGCTTGCGCCTGAATTGCTTCTTTATTTTCTGCGCCCTCGGATTGTTGGAAGGCATTGCTGGCTGCGGTTTCGGGATTGTAACCGAAGGCGGCGGGGCGAATCATTAGTATGGTGGAGGTGGTTTGTTTTCGTTTAATCAGCATAAAAATGAAATTTTTTGATTTGGTGATTTTAATGGTGTCGCCGCTATGCGGCTATTGAGATGGAGGATTAGCCGTTGGTTACAAATAGTGTCGGTGCTATGCACCTGCAAAATCAACGTGAAACATGGCAATTGTATTTTTTATTTTGTATGATTTTTAATCAAAAATCAAAAATCACTTAATCAAAAATCTTATGAGGTACTTCGTCCAAATCCCAATCTATCACCAAACCTTTCGCGAGGCGTTCTGCAATCTTTTTTCCGTATAAAACTTCACACAAATATAAAGATGCTTCAAAGGATTTTGCGCCACCTGCTGAGGTGATATATTTGCCATCGTGTACAAAAAGGACATTTTCGTGGACGGTGAGTTGGGGGAACATTTTGCGGTAAGTGGGAATATCACTTGGGAACGTGGTGGACTCTACGCCGTCAAGCAAACCTGCCTTTGCAAGTACGAATGCACCATCGCAATGTGAGGTGACATAGAGCGCTTTTTCGGCGGTTTTACGGACGAAGTTAATCATTTTTTCATCCTCTAAATCGGTATCGAGATGATGTTCGGCACTGGGTACTACGAGGATGTCGATGTTCGGCAGTTTATCTGTCAAATAATTATAATCGGGTAACATTCGGATGCCTTCAAAACTGGTAATCGGGTCGAGTGTATTGGCGACCATAAAGGTGTTCATGGGCTTGATGCCTTCGCGGAAAATGGTGTGTTGGAAGATGTCGTAAGGGGCGGTGAGTTCGGTATTATAGACGCCATCCATGATGAGGAAAGCGACGTTGTAGCGATTGGCTTGTATGTCGGGCGTGCGGTATGGGGCGTTGATTTTATTGGTGGTGTCTAATGTCTTTTGAGGTGTGGGAATACCGCAAGCAAACATCATTAAGCAAGAAAAAATGACGAGATATTTGATGTGAATTGTAATGACTGCTTTGGCTGTCAGATAAATATATTTCATTTGCAATAAGTTGATTAACAAGAATTTAGAATTTTATTTTTCATTTACTTGACAGCTAAAGCAGTCATTACGGAATCGTTATGCAAGTAAGGCATTTTTCACTAACTTCGCAACATTAAATAATAATCAAATTTATGGTAAACAAATTCATTTCAATAACATTATTTGCAATAATTATATCATTCATAATGGCTTGTGGCGGTAAATCGAGCAACACGACCAAGGATATGAGTGATTTTAGCGAGGAAAAATCTTTTAAAGACGCGCACGATTCCCCCAAAGATATTGATGCGAAATTGACGAATGAAATGGTCACATTTCCTACGCCTGATGGCAAAGAGGGGAGTGCGTATATGATTAAATCAAAGACGGATTCAGATAAATATCTCTTTGTAATACACGAATGGTGGGGTTTGAATGACAACATTAAACAGGAAGCTGAACGCTACGCTGAAGCCCTCGGAGACGTCAATGTGATGGCACTTGATATTTACGATGGCAATGTGGCGGAAGACCCCGACGATGCTTCCCGCTTTATGAAAGCTGTCAAAGAAGACCGTGCGGAAGCCATTGTAAAAGGTGCATTGGCGATGGCAGGAGAAAATGCAAAAATCGGCACTATTGGTTGGTGTTTTGGTGGTGGCTGGTCGCTAAAAAGTGCTTTGATGGCAGGTGAGCGGGCGGATGCTTGCGTGATTTACTACGGAATGCCCGTCAATGATGCCAAGCAACTTGCTACGCTTGACACTGATGTACTCGGTATTTGGGCGGACAAAGACCAGTGGATTACGCCGGAAGTGGCGAAGAAATTTGGCTCGGTGATGAAGGCTACGGGCAAGAAATTTATCTCACATTCTTTTGATGCCGACCACGCTTTTGCTAATCCGAGTAGCGAACGTTACGTAGAAGCTGCCGCCACGGAAGCCAATAAAATTGCATTAGAATATCTTAAAGCGAGGCTTTGAAGTAGCGAGTAGCGAGTGCCGAGTAGCGAGACAAAACTACTCGCTACTCGCTACTCTCCTCAACATCAAATCAAAACCATTGCCCTTAACCATAGTGGAGAGGTGGAGTGTATCGGCATAATTTTCCGGCTCTACGATGAATACGACATCTTGCGCGAGGTTGGTGATGGTATTACTTGTAACTTTAATGGGCACAGTGTAAGGAATTTTGGGAACAATAGGAAAGTTGCTGACTAATGTATCACCTGCGAAATTGAAGTATGTCCCTTCCAGCGTAGCGATATTTTTGCCGTCTCGTTCAGCAGAGTATAACTCCCAGTTGCCTTGTATGTCCTTTTGGATGTCTTTAGTGGTATTTTCGCTGCAAGCAGCAGCCAAAGCCAGTAAAGCTAATATTAGTATAAGATAATGAGTTGAGTGCATGGTTCTTGATTCGTATATTCGTAATTCGTAAACTCGTGATTTAGAAACATGTTCTAATTTGACGAAGGAATTACAAGCAATTCAAATGCAAATTTAAGTAAAAACAAGCCTTTTTTTATAATGGAGAATGGATAATTGATAATGAAGAACGGCGGACGGAATGTATAATTGCATTGTAGTGGTATAATTGTTGATTATTAGGAGAATAATAACTTTTGCTATTTTACCATTAAAATATCTTTAGGAAATAAAAATAGCTAATAATCAGGTTTTTATTTATTTAAAGTAAACTAATTATTAATTTTACATTATCAATTGTCCATTATAAAATGATTATGCGATATTTCACACTTTTAATGACCTGTTTCACGCTCATGTTAATGATGACCATGAGTTGTGTCCCTGCCAAAACAACAACTTCCGGCGATGCTTGTATCGACGAAAGTAAAATAAATCCTGATGCGATGTGCGCTATGGTGTATCAACCGGTATGTGGTTGCGATGGAAAAACTTATGGTAATGCCTGCGAAGCCGGCAATGCAGGACTCACCTCTTGGACAGAGGGGGAATGTGATTCGTCTGACAAAAAAGTCACTTGTATCGACGAAAGTAAAATCAGAAAAGATTACGGCTGTGCGGAAATTTATCAACCTGTATGCGGCTGTGATGGTAAGACCTACGGCAACGCCTGTGAAGCCGAAAATGCAGGGTTGATTTCATGGGAAAAAGGCAGATGTCAAGATAAAGCGACTTGTATAGATGAAAGTAAAATTCGCCCGGATATGCCTTGCACAAGAGATTATAATCCGGTTTGCGGTTGCAACGGTGAGACTTATTCTAATTCTTGTGAAGCTAAAAAAGCAGGTGTGACGCAGTGGGAGAAAGGAGATTGTGTGCAAGAAAAAGCACCGAAAGGTTGTATAGACGAGAGCAAAATAAATCCTGCCCAACCTTGTGTAAAAGTCTATCGTCCTGTCTGCGGCTGTGATGGTAAAACCTACGATAATCCGTGCTATGCAGAGAAAGCAGGGGTGACGAGCTTTAAATCGGGTAAGTGTGCGAATTGATTGATTTTCAGATTATAAGAAATATAAAAAACCTGTTGGCTTGTGGTCAACAGGTTTTTTTTGTTAGGAACGCGGCATATGTAGATGACATTCTAAATATTATAGAACAACTGTCAGAGGAACTACAAGATAAATGTAGATTCCGTTAACTCCGAGATAATAAAAATGCTGATTAGGAGGATGTGCTGACTTTTAGATTTTCTCGTTTTGTTTTGAGGGCTTTTAGTTCTTTTAGGTCAGCCATTAATTTTTTAA
>CALHBW010000241.1 GCA_937930625.1 uncultured Saprospiraceae bacterium
AGCTGTCAGATGCCTTTAAATATTTCTGTCTTAGTTGACAGCTAAAGCAGTCATTACGAAGTTAAATTTAAAGACTTGCAAAGATACGGAAAATAGAAGGGAAATTTGCATTTGATTGGCTATTTTTTAGGCTAATTTTGACGGTGTTTTTTATCCCGTAAAGACGACTTTAGCTGTCTCATAAAGCAGACGGCTAAAGTCGTCTGTACAGGATTTATTTTTCTAATGTTTGTTTGATTTTTAAGACTTCTTTTAATGAGATGTTGAGTGCGGTAGCAACTTTCTCCGGTGGCATACCCATAGCTAAGAGGTTGAGGGCAGACGTGGTGATTTGGTTGATGAGTTGCTCTTTCAGTTCATCTCTCTCCCGCATCGCTTCCTCCCTTTCTTTCATGGAAGTATTATACATAACGGCTTTGATGATTTGCCTTTCTGCGTAATCGCGTTCCATAGGTGTCATGGCGCGAAGGTCAAGTTCCTTGATGGCTTCCTGTATCCATTCTTCTGACCAATATTCAAGCGAATTTAATTTATCTGATATTTTCATTTTGCTCCATAAAATTGATTATTTTTCTTCAAGTGTTTGTTTGATTTTCAATACTTCTTCTAAAGATATACTGAGTATATCAGCTACTTCATATGGTGGTGTCTTTCTTACTAAAAGTTTAATAACTGACTCGGTACGTTGTTGTTGTAATTTTTCTTTTTCTTGCCTTTCTTCATCTCTTTCTCGAATTGCATCTTCTCTCTCTTTCATGGAAGTATTATACATCACAGCTTTCACGATTTGCCTTTCGGCATACTCGCGTTCCATCGGTGTCATATTGCTGAGGTCAAGTTCCTTGATTGCTTCTTGAATCCATTCTTCCGACCAAAATTCGGGCGAGTTATAAGTATCCGTCTCTCTTGATGTATCTGTTACCTTCATAGCGCAGTCTTGTTTCCTTCGGCTATCAGTCCGCAGTCCGCAGTCCGCTGTTGTTCGTAATCACCTAAATTTCAATAGATTTATAACTTACGGATTATCAAACTATACAAGGTTAGACGGGTAGCCTTTCCTTCGTAAAAAAAATCAAGAGCCTTGGTGTTCGTTTTTGATTTTCAGGACTTCTTCTAATGAAATATTGAGCCCTTCAGCTACTTTTTGCGGTGGTATGCCGATAGCTAAAAAGTTGAGGGCAGATGTAGTGATTTGACTAGTGAGTTGTTCTTTCAATTCATCTCTCTCTCGCATTGCTTCTTCCCTTTCTTTCATAGAAGTATTGTACATAACGGCTTTGATGATTTGCCTTTCGGCGTAATCGCGTTCCATAGGTGTCATGGCGCGAAGGTCAAGTTCTTTGATGGCTTCCTGAATCCATTCTTCTGACCAAAATTCGGGCGGGTCAAAAGTATCCGTATCTTTTAATGTATGTGTTACTTTCATAACGTATATCAATTTATCTAAATTCGTTTTGATTTCTTCTACGGGTTTGTTCCATTTTCCGAGTTCAAACATGACTTGGGTGATTTCATCGCCCATCAACTCGCCATGTTGATTGCGTAACTTTCCTATATGATGCAGTTCCCGCGAATCAGGATAGACAACGCCATTCAGAAACGAAATCATATATATTTTTTTGAGCTTTTCAAATAAAAAATCTCCTCTGTGGGTTATTATTCCGTAGCGATTTGCGGCATAAAATGTACTACGTTTGATGAATTTTTTAAGTTCATCAAGTTGCATATCAATGATGTAATTATCACCATTATCATCTATACAACTAACGTCGAATACACCGCCCCGGTTCGATTTTGTCAGTCCTGTTATTTCACTTCTGTCAAATTCTACCGAAGCTATTGGTACTTCTGATTTGATAAGGGCTTGTATGGATGTCCGCAAAAAAAGCGTACTTGTCGTATTACCGAAGGTTGATTTGAAACCGTAATCCGATAATATCGAAATAAAGCGTTTGTTGCTCATGGATATGCTTTGGTTTATATATCTGTAAATTTACGGTTTTTTGGTAAAGTTTACAAGTAGTCTGTTTTTCGAGTTATGATTCATTGTTTTTGTTGAAATTTTTGTAGAAAGAAAATTTTGAATGAGTAAAAGTGTTTATCGTAATATTTCAAATATTTTTGTCCAAATTGCAAATACAAAACAATGATTTTGTCTTATATTTGCAACATTAAATCGTAACACAAACATTCCTGTCTGTTCCACATAAAATACAGATAGGAGTATCGGTGTTACGTAGGAAATCCGAAAAAAACAGCTTGCTCCCACATTCGGAACGTAACAGTACAGGCAGGAATGTCTGTGTTACGTAGGAAATTCTTATATTTGTTCGATTTATAAACTAACACAAAACCGTAGCGTCCGTAGCGTAATGCCTCCGCCGTAGCACATGCGTCTCGCTTGTGCCGCGCATGTAGTACGCGAGGCGCAAGCCGGAGGCATTACGCTACGGATGCTACAAAGAATCATTATGAGCAACACCTATTTTGAACATGGTCATGCCTTACTAATCGGTATTCGATACGGGCATTGGCGAAATATACGCCCTTTGAATGGCACACTAAGAGATGTGGAAGACCTTCAAAACCACTTTCTCCATCCTGATAAAGCGGCTTACCAATCCGAAAATGTGGTCGCACTCACCGAAGAAAAAGCGACGGCACAGGGTATATTGGATGCTTTGGACGACTTGGCGAAAAAAACGCAGGACGACCCCGAAGCCACCGTCATCGTCTATTATGCCGGACATGGTGAAACGGACGGTCAAAACTACTTTTTCGTTCCCTACGATTTTGATTTGGCACAATGGCAGAATGGCAAAAAATTCGACAAGAATAAAGTGGTCTTATCCAAGCAATTTGTCGAAAAAATTGACCAAATACAAGCGGATAAAAAGCTGATTATTTTGGATTGTTGTCATTCTGAAAATATCGTTAAGCGCAGTTTGGAAAGCAAAGGTTCCCTTTTTCTGGATGGTTTTGTGGGTGAGTTGGAAAGGAATTTGGAAACAGACAATACAAGAGAAATTGACGAAGAGCAACTCAAAAAAGGAAGCGGAAGCGTCATCCTGACCTCTTGCGAAGCCGATGAAACCTCACTGGATATTGGCACGAATGGCTTATTTACACAGGTCTTATTGGAATGTCTGAATGGCGAAAAAAATATCGAAGAGGACGGTTGGGTACGCTTGATTGACCTGATGCGCTACGTGCGCGGCGAAGTCGCCGAAAGAGCGAAAGCACGCCGTCACGACCAACATCCCGTATTCAAACGCATCGAAAATATCGGACACGAAGATTTCATTATTTGCGCCTACGATATAGCGCAAGCCAGAGCATTAAAA
>CALHBW010000242.1 GCA_937930625.1 uncultured Saprospiraceae bacterium
TGACAGCTAAAGCTATGCAAAAACTCGAAACAGCTATTGACAGGTTCGACGAAACAATCGGAAAATGGTTTGTTGATATCTGCCCAGAAAAACTGAAAGAAAAACTTATTTTTGACTAGTTATTTTTTTCCGATTGCCTAATTCTCTTGTCTCACGTCTCTTGTCTCTTGTCTCACGTCTCACGTCTCTCTCGTCTCGTCTCTCACCTCTCCTCTCCTATTCCACTATAAATTCTACGGTATAATCTTCGGGGAGTTTGGGAACGATGACCCAATTCATGCTAAAATGCAGGGATTCGCACGCACCACAAGCATTGACAGTGACGGTATAAATGTATTTTTTCAAATCATCATCTTGCATAACGATGCGGTCAAAACCGACATTGCACACCCCATCAGCATAAAGTCCTAATAAGGTGTAAACGGTAAAATCAATTTCGGGAAGGGTCGTTCCCACACAATCGGGTGTACTGACAGGCAAAATACCAAGTGCCTCAAAAGCCGTACTATCATTGATAACATATTGAGGGTCAAGCGCACCAATATCAGAAAAACACGCGCCCAACTCTAATTCAGACGCAATAATTCCGCCCACAGTATCAAAATTATCCTCGCAATCATCTGTACAACTCAATTGAGAAATTGCTAAAACAATTCCTATAATTATCCCTGAAAAATATGTTATCTTGTTCATAATTAATGCTTAATGATTAACGGTTAATGATTAATTGGTATTCTACGATGCAGATTAGGAAAATATTGTGCCAACAAGTATTTTTATTATTTATAAAAAACTAATAAACAAATATTTGCGTGTAAATTTGTCGGTTTATTGGCAGCTAAACAGGCTGACCACCAATACTGTAATGACTGCTTTAGCTGTCAAGTACAATAAAAACAAATTTATAAATTTTTCTTTTTAAGTTATTACAAATTAAAATAACATTTCACTTGACAGCTAAAGCAGTCATTACGGAGTTCCCGGTCAGCCTGTAAAGCAGTCATTACCATATCAAATATTCACTTGAAAAATCGCCAAGACACCACTATGAAATTAAAAATATATTTATTTGCTTTCACTTTAATTTTAGGGGCTTGCACCTCTACCCTACCCGATTCCGAAAATGTAGCATCAGACATTGAAGCCGACCAATACATCACCATACTTGGTACTGCACAAGACGCAGGATACCCGCAAGCGGGTTGCAAGAAGGCATGTTGTAATTTATTTTGGCAGGAAAAAACAGAACGCGAATATCCCGTTGCATTGGGCTTGACAGATAAGCAATCGGGTAAAAAATATTTGTTTGAAGCGACGCCTGGTATTAAATTTCAATTAGAACAATTGTCCGAAAAAAAGAACACACAAACATTCGTTCCTGATGGTATTTTTCTCACACATGCACACATCGGACATTATACGGGTTTGATGGATTTGGGGCATGAAGTGATGGGTGCAAAGGGTGTTCCGGTGTATGCCATGCCGCGTATGAAATCGTTTTTGGAGGCGAATGGACCGTGGAGTCAGTTGGTCGAAATGAGCAACATAAAGTTACAACAACTCACTAAGGATGAATCAGTTGAATTAGAAAACGGCATCAAAGTAACACCTTTCCGTGTGCCACATCGCGATGAATTTTCAGAAACCGTTGGTTATCGAATTGAAGGAAAAAATCGTACGGTATTATTCATTCCCGATATTGATAAATGGGCAAAATGGGAACGCAATATTATCACGGAAATTAGTAAGGTAGATATGGCATTATTGGACGGTACTTTCTTGCAAAATGGCGAATTGCCTAATCGTGATATGAGTCAAATCCCACATCCGTTTGTGGAGGAAAGTATGGCATTATTCAAGGATTTGGCGGAGCATGAAAAACAAAAAATTATGTTTATCCATTTCAATCACACCAATCCATTGATATGGGACAAATCGGAAATTGAGCGCGTCGAAAAGGCAGGTTTTCAAGTCGCAAAACGGGGTATTAGAATAGAGATTTGAGAGGTGAGAGAAGAGAGAGGTGAGACGAGAGAGGTGAGACGCAGATAAAATACTGCTATCTTCTCTCATCTCTCGTCTCACTTCTCGTTTCTCACCTCTCTCGCTTGATTAAAAGATAGAATATTCCCCATTTGATAGCACGTCCGACAGCGTGGTTCGTAAGATTCTTTTTCTCCTAATACGACTGTACCTTCCTCCTGTACGAGCCTGTAAGAATGTGTAGCAAGATTGCCGCAATGCTGACAAATTGCATGTACTTTGGTGATGTACTCCGCAACGGCGAGCAAGTCGGGCATTGGTCCGAAGGGCTTGCCCCGAAAGTCCATATCCAAACCCGCAATGATGACACGGATGCCTTTGAGGGCAAGCTCCTGACAAATATCAGTGAGGTCGGTATCAAAGAATTGAGCTTCGTCAATACCAACTACATCTACCTCGTCGGTCAGCATAAGCAAGGCTTTTGAATTTTCGATGGGCGTGGAAACGATATGATTTTTGTCGTGCGAAACGATTTTTGTCTCATCATAACGCGTATCAATTTTGGGTTTGAATATCTCCACACGCTGATTGGCAATACGTGCGCGTTTGAGGCGACGAATAAGTTCCTCTGTCTTGCCGGAAAACATGGAACCGCAGATGACTTCTATCCATCCGCTACGCTGACTTTTGAAATGTGGCTCTAAAAACATGAAGGATTGTTGATTTTTGATTCGGTGATTTTTGATTGCTCACCTTTCAGCCTCAAAAGTACGGATGTGT
>CALHBW010000243.1 GCA_937930625.1 uncultured Saprospiraceae bacterium
ACCGTTGACCTGCTCCTGACCCAATACTTCTGTTTCATTATAATTGAAAGCAAGGCTGATATCGGTGTTTTTTCCGCGCCAAGATGCTACCGCATCCAAGCCTTGTGTTTTGGTATTCAGTGAGTTGGTATAAAAAGCTAATTCCGAAAATAAATCATTCTGAATCGGCAAACTTCTAGATTTGATGAGGCGGTCATCCACTTCTATTTGGTAAACATCCACCGTCAAAGTAAGGTCGTCTGTGATGCGCGAAGCCAAACCGAGACTGATATTCTGTGAAGTTTCCGGTACAAGTTCTTTACCACCGAGGCTCATCGCAAGTTCGCTCGTCGGGCTGACTGTGCCTTCCTGCACTTGCTCTCCCGTTACACCGTCGAAGGAAGTCGTAATCGTCACGACATTTGCCTGACCGGGCGTAGGCGCGTGAAAACCCGTAGAATATCCACCTCTCAAAGTCAACCAATCGGCTACGGTATAACGAGCCGCGACTTTGAAATTGTCTGCCGAACCAAAGTCTTTATACTCTTCGTGTCTGTATGCAGCTTGCACCAAAAGGGCATCCGTAATATCGTATTCTACATCCACATAAGCTCCCCAACTATTACCTTCAAACGCACCTGCGTCACGCTTGCTCGTACCTGCGAGTCCGTTTGCGCCGATAGCGGGTGCATTATAAAATATCGTAGTATCGGGAGTACTGGCTACAGGATCGACCAAATTTCCGACACCTGCCCAGGGTCCGGCGGCATAAGATTGGAAGTCACCTTCGTACATCGTATAGACTTCGGCTCTGCGTTGTGCGCCGACGGCTATGTTGATTTTTTCCATAAATTCTTTGGATAAATCCACATTCAAGTTGCGTTCAAATTGCTGCAAATCACCCGGGTCGAAATTTTGTTGAGAAAGCGGTCCCCACGAAGGGTTGAGTGTTCCGTTTAATGTATAATTAATTCGGTTGTAGCCAAATGAAGCACTTACGTCGTAGTTGACACCTCCACCTAAGTCGCCTTTAATTCCTGTTACGGAGCTAAAATCTTTCTGAAAACCCTCTAAACGCGGCGTGAACCCAAGCGGATAGGTATCGCCCCAACTAAAGTTGCCTTCCGACGGATTGTTCGGATTAATCGGCACAGGGGTCAAGACACCCGCGCGGTTTGGCGAACGGAAAAAGAAGCTATAATTTCCATACGTATCGGAAAAATTACCGAAGGAATAAAAATCGACATTAGGTGCGATTTCAATACCGGCATTCCAAATCGAACGGAAACCGCTGCTTTCAGGTCGTCCCCAATTCATTACAGGGTCGGGTGCGCCTTCCAAGTCGATGGCAGCCGCATGTTGGTTGCCGCGCTTCAATTCTTCATTGAAGGTATATTCACCGCTAATATTAAAAAATCCTTTTTTGGTGAGTGGCATACCGAAGTTCATTGCTACTTTATAGTCGGTTTCAGCACCATAATTTCTACCGTACCACTGCCCGACTTGCACTTGCGCCTCTGCGCCTCTATTCGAATCTTTTAAAATAAAATTGAATACACCCGCGATAGCATCCGAACCATATTGAGCTGCTGCACCGTCGCGCAGTACCTCCAAATTCTTAATCGCAATACTCGGAATATGCCCGATGTCAACGGCATGTGCGCCTGCATTCATAGCAGCTCCAAAGTGAGCAATCAGCGAAGAACGGTGTCTTCTTTTCGAGTTGACGAGTATCAAGGTCTGGTCAGGTGGCAAACCTCTCAAAGAAGTCGGACGCACAAAAGCTGCACCGTCGCCGGTCAGTGGCGTAGCGGTGTAGGAAGGCACAACATTCTTCAGGTTTTCGGTCAAATCGCCGTTGCCTTGCTTCTCTATCACTGCCCCTACGAAGTTGTCAATTGGCGCGGCAGAAGAAATTGCAGTACGCGGTCGTGCGCGTGTACCTGTCACCACGACGTCGCCCAAAAGGACACCTGCCGCGAGCGAAAAGTCCACCGTATTTTGACCACTTCCAACTCTGATGGTTTTTTGCATCGCTTCATATCCTGCGTAGCTTGCCTCCAAGGTATAGTCTCCGGGTTCTACGTCGATACTGAAATTTCCATCAAGGTCAGTGACTGTTCCTCTGCCTTCTCCCAAGAGTTCAATAGTAGCACCAATAAGAGGTCCGTCTTCATCAGAAATATTCCCCGTTATTGTTGATTGTGCGCTTAATGTATAGACACACAGCAACAATACAAACGAATGGAATAATCTTAATAGTAAAGTTGATTTTTTCATAATGTGAATGAAATTGAGTCGGCAGTCTATCAGTCCACAGTCCGCCGCTAATACGCGAGGTAGTTTTACGTTAAAACAGCGAATTGTGGAATGACTAACTGCGGACAAATAATAGTTTAGTAGTTTGAAAAATTCATTAAAGATAGGTATTTCATTGAAATTTGGACTATGTGTTAAGATTTTTTTGTTAGCTTTAAATGCAAAATGAGATAAGAGTATTTTTTTATTTGTAGTAATTTTGTTTTTGGAATAATGTAAAATATCGAATTTTATTTTTTCATCCGTAACACAGACATTCTTGTCTGTGCTACCAAAAATGACAGACAGGAATGTCTGTGTTACGTTAGAATGAAGCAAAAAATAATTGGAATTATCGGCGGCATGGGACCACTTGGAGGGATAGATGTCAACAAAAAAATCTATTTCAATACGATAGCAGATGTGGATAAAAATCATCTGAATATCGTGCATTTATCATTGAGTAAAGGAATCCCTGACAGGACAGCGTTTTTATTGGGAAAAGGCAAAGAGAATACAGCAATCAGTGTCGTGGAAAAAATACGTGATTATCCATTTGATGTGGTGGGTGTGGCTTGTAATACCTTTCATTCGCCTAAAATTTTCGACGTATTTGAAGCGGAATTAAAGGCGCGAAAACCCGCACCTCAAATCGTACATTTACCCAATGAAGTTAGAAAGGAAACGGAGAGGAAATTTGCCAATACCACTGTCGGCGTACTCTGCACAATGGGAACTTATGAAACGAAAATTTATCAAAATACTTTTCGTGAATCTTCCGTCAAATTACAATTTCCCGATGAAAATGACCGAAAGGCAGTCCACAAAGCTATTTATAATATCAAACAAACGGGCGATTTAAATTCAACGGATAAACAAGCAATTGAACAAGCAGCCGCGCGTATGTCGGACGTGAGTGCAGTGATGTTGGCTTGTACTGAGCTGCCGTGGGTGGGGGAGGAACTTGAGTTTACGATTCCGGTGATTGATGCGAATCGTACATTGGCAAGGGCATTGATACGGGCGGTTGCGTTGGAGCAATTAAAACCGTAGTGCGGTAAGTGGAAGTACAAATTCAAGTGTCAAGTTCAAGTTCAATAATTATACTCCAAACGGTATAAATTTCGGAAAATGGAAATGTGGTGCACCTACTCGTCAGACGAATGTTTTTGTAAAAATTACCCCTTTGATTACTCAAATATTCGATTTTAATAAAGGGATTCGTCAGACGAGTTTTCGAGCTAAAATTTTCCGAAATTTACCCCGTTTAGAGTATAAATAGCTCACTTTAAGCCTTTTTACTGTAACTTATTTTATCAAAATCACGTATTATAGAAGGATGCCCTCCACATGTAGCCAACTGCGAAATAAAATTATCAAAAAAACCGTAACAAACTCAGCTAAAAAAAATAGCTCAAGTTGCGGATATTTTCCAAGTACTTGAGGAGTTCCAAACCACCTTCCAATCATGGAATTTGGTCTCTTGTAGTTTGGGATTTGTAAGTTGCACACAACTTACACCAAATGGCTGTTGCGATGAGAATACAGAGTGCATTTCGAAGAGCAGGAAAAACTATTGATTGGTTTATTCCACTACACATACAAACACAACACGTACTACATCGAAGAGCAAGACTCTTGATGTGGATTCATGTTTTTATATTGGTACTTTGCTTGCTAATGCTGCCAACGTCAATTTTCATTGAAGATGCTTCATATTTCCCTATATTCTTTACTATTTTGTCGTTGACAATATCCATGTTCGTATTTAGAAGATGGGGCAATATTTCACTTTCCAGCAATATCCTTACCGCCATACCTGCATTAGCTCTTATACCTCTTATATTTTCTAGTGGAGGCATGTATTCAGACAATTTATTGTGGCTGTATTTGTGCCCTCTTATTGCATTTCTATTTACGGGTAAATCCTCTCGTATATTTTGGGCAGTAGCGGTCGTTGGATTTCACGGCTATCTATTTATATTAGAATTCCTGTCAGCAACTTCTTACAGTGAAGACACATCTGAAGGTGCAGCTTATTATTTCACTAGTTATCTCTTTCTCTCTTTGATGATTTTGGGTATAGTGTATATCTTCAAATTGGAACAGGATTTTGTTATCAAACAATTAAGACAACATAAAAACACATTGACCAGACAAAAAGAAGCCATAGAACAACAAGCCAACCAACTCCGAGAGCAAGAACAAGAACTCAAAAAAGTGAATAAAGATTTGGAGCAATTTGCCTATGTCGCTTCGCATGATTTAAAGGAACCACTGCGGACAATCAGCAGTTTTACCAAACTCATTGAACAGGAATTGGAAAAAGACGGTAATGAGCATACAAACGAGTATGTACGTTTTGTAAGGGACGGCACAGACCGCATGAATAAGCTCATAACCGACCTACTCAATGATATTAAAACCAAACAAAAAGAAGAAATTGAAGTGAATCTGAATGATGTGATACTTATGGTAATGAATAACTTGTCAGCATCCGTCAACGAACGTAATGCAACAATAAATTACGACAAATTGCCTGTCGTGAAGGGAAATTCTACTGCTTATGTACAGCTTTTTCAAAATCTCATCAGCAATAGTTTAAAATTTCAAAAAGCGGATGTTCCGCCCAATATTCACATCATCCATGCAGGTATCAACGGACATCATCACATCAAAGTCTCCGATAATGGTATGGGTATTCCAATAGAACATCTGCACAATGTATTTGAGTTTGGAGATCAAGGAGAAAAAGAAAAATCACATTGCGGACAAGGCATCGGATTGGCAACCTGTAAGAAGATAGTTCATCGCTTCGGAGGCGATATTTCTGTCGCCTCCGAAGTCAATCAAGGAACTGAGTTTACAATTAAATTGCCTATAGTTTAGAAATGAAAATTTAAATGAAAATGAAAAATTCAATCTCCAATATCAAAACCAATGACAATTTTTAATTTGCCTTTGGCAAATTCTTATTTTCATTTTCATTCTTATTTTCATTTGAATTTTTCATTTTCATTTTCATTTAAATAGCTACTCGTTTTGCCTTTGAGTTGGTTTGTGCAATTACTTTCATGTTAAAATCATCTTGTATTTGCATAAATGCAAAAACAGTAGATTGTTTGGCACCTATTTTTCGTTTCTCTCTATCTGCGGTATATCCCAAGTTGAGTCGGTCA
>CALHBW010000244.1 GCA_937930625.1 uncultured Saprospiraceae bacterium
AAGCTCATTTTGACGATTATAGCCGAGCTACATGAGGAAAAATAGCTGAAGTATGGCGAAAAAAGAGACGTTCAAAAATGTCGATTATTTGATGCTTACTACTTAATGCTATTAGTTCAACAAAAGCAGTAAAACGTAACCTGATTATGGAAGGTGTGTGAAATAACTTCGTAAAGTTCAATCAAGATTTACCCAAATGAGACGCAGACCAAGACAAACGGTTCCCATTTTTTTTATAAAATTCATTATATAGGCGAACTTATTTTTTTTAATATACGTTTGTTCGAGTGTTTCATTGCTATATGGTTTCATTGTTTCATTGTTATATGGTTTCATGGTTATATGGTTTCATGGTTACATTGTTTTATCAACCATGAAGCAATGAAACCATGAAGCAATGAAACCATGAAGCAATGAAACCATGAAGCAATGAAACCATAAAGCAATGAAACCATAAAGCAATGAAACCATGAAGCAATGAAACCATAAAGCAATGAAACCATAAAACAATATAAACAATGGAGAATATCATCAAACTTTTCCGGGTACTCGACCAATGGAAATGGCGATATGCACTTGCGGGGTGCTTGCTCATCCTTGCAATGGTCGTATCTATGCTCGTCCCCAAAATCCTGCAAATGACCATCGACGGTGTGGTGCTTTTTGCCCTCGAAGGTGAAGCCACGACCAATAAACCTGATGCGATTGTTTCTTTTTTTTATAGCCTGATTCCTGAAATTCGCAAGGACAATTTACTCACTTCGCTGGCTTGGATAGGTGCTTTATTTGTCTTGATTTCGGCGATACGTTCCGGGACGCAGTTTTTGTCGGGCGTCATTACTGCTGATAGTACTGAAAAGGCTATCAAGCGATTACGCGATACACTTTTTTCGCATATACAAGCGATGCCGGCAACTTATTTTGGTGAAGTTCCTTCCGGCGACCTCATCCAACGTAGTACAGGCGATGTCGATACTGTTAAGGGATTTATCGGAACTCAAGTCGTGAGTGTTATTCGTTTTACGGCGTTCTTTTTTGGTGCATTCTGGATGATGTATATTGTGCATCCTATGGCGGCTTTTATTGCGGTTTGTCTCGTTCCTGTTATCGCGGGTACAGCATTTTTATTTTTTATAAAAGAAAGAAAAATGTGGGAAGAACACGAAGCCGAACAAGACAAACTCACCGCGATTATCCAAGAAAATCTATCGGGGATTCGTGTAGTTAAAGCATTTGCGAATCAGGATTTTGAGATAGAAAAATTTGTCCAACAAAATCAGGCTAAATTAAAAATAGGTGTGCGTCAAGTTGATTTGCACACTTTTTTTTGGCCCCTGTCTGATTTTTTGGTGCATATTCAAATTGTACTTGGCATCGTTGGTAGTGCCTATTTTACCTTAACGGGCGCATTGACTATTGGCGAATTTACCGCCTTTTTTGCTTACTCCATTATGGTGGCTTGGCCCATGCGCGAGTCTGCCATGATAATGTCGAAAATGGGTATGGCAGCCGTAGCGATGGGGCGTATTTCCGAAATTTTGGATGCAAAAGAAGAGGATTATTCGGGTAAAATAAATGACAAAACGCAAGCCATTCGGGGCGATATTGAATTTCGGAATGTCAGTTTTAAATATAAAAAAGACGACGACACTTATGCCCTGCGGAATGTCAGTTTCAAGATTCATGCGGGAGAAAAAATCGCTTTTATGGGAGCTACGGGGTCAGGTAAATCAACAGTCATCGCCCTCCTCGCTCGTTTTTACGAACCGGACGAAGGAGAAATTTTATTGGACGGTCAGCCGCTTCATTTTTACGAAAAACAATACCTCAGAAGTCGTTTGGGAATTGTACATCAAAAACCCTTTTTATTTTCGACTACAATCAAAAAAAATATCGCTTACACACGTCCACAAGCACAAGAAGGACTTATATTGGATGCTGCAAAAGCTGCTGATGTAGAGACATTTATCGACAAAATGACTAAAGGCTACGATACGCTTGTCGGCGAAAAAGGCGTCACCCTTTCCGGCGGACAAAAGCAGCGTGTCGCACTCGCGCGTACCCTCATGAGTGACCCTGATATTCTTGTATTAGACGATGCCACTTCTGCCGTAGATACCGAAACAGAATACGATATACAGCAAGCACTCCGCGAAAAAATGCGCGATAAAACGAGTATCATTATCGCTCATCGCCTGACCGCAGTGCAAGAGGCTGACCGCATTATTGTATTCGACACTGGAAGTATCGCACAAATGGGTACGCATGATGAACTGCTGATGCAAAAAGGTTTTTATCGAAAAATATACGACATACAAGTAGCGGTAGAAGATGAGATACGTAAAACGATTTTGTAAATCGCCCTACCTAAAACTCACCTTGCATTTTCAAAATGCAAGATGAGTTTTAGGTAAGTTTTAAACTTAAACTTATTCTTAAACTTCAACTTACCAATGCAAGATCAACAATTTACAAATAAAAAAGCCTTGCTACCCTTCCTCAAACGCATGTTTGGCTATGCGATGAAATATAAGCGGTGGTTTTATGGTTTTATGTTTTGGATAACGATAGTGGGTCTGGTGGATGCCGCTTACCCACTTGTGCTACTCCAAATGATAGACGGCTACATGACCCCGCAAGTCGAGATACTCCAACAAGGCGGAGCCGTTGATTATCAGGGAATTTGGAAGTATATTGGCATGTTTATGATACTCGGTATCGTACAGGCTACGGGGGTTTTATTCTTTGTTCGACAAGCAGGACGCATCCGCGAATATATCGTGTATGACTTGCGGGAAGGCATGTTTCGCAAGCTGCAAAAACTCTCTTTTTCCTTCTACGACAAATCGGCTTCGGGGTGGTTGCTTTCGCGCCTGACTTCGGATGTGGACCGCGTGGCGGAGGTCATTTCTTGGGGTTTGATTGATTGTTTGTGGGGCGTGACGATGGTGATTTTTTGTATGTCGGCAATGTTTATTTACAGTTGGAAATTGGCATTGATTGTACTGATTTCCATTCCTTTAATGCTCATTGCTTCCGTCAAAATCCGAATGTTAGTGCTGCTTTATTCCCGTAAATCCCGAAAAATCAACAGCGAAATTACCGCCGGATATAACGAACACATCAATGGCGTGATGGTCAATAAAAGTACGGCACAAGAGGCGCGTGTCGGTAGCGATTTTGGCGGAATGACAGGCTCGATGCGTCGCGTATCGTACAGGGCATCGCTCTATACGGCGGCGTATATTCCGGTCGTGATTATGATTGGTTCATTAGCGAGTGCTTCGGTGGTATTTTTTGGTGGAAATATGGCACTCGCCTTGCCTACGGGCATTACGGTGGGCGTCTTGGCGGCGGCTTTTGATTACTCTACGCGGATATTTTGGCCCATTGTAGATATTTCGATGTTTTACGCACGGGCGCAAGGCAGCCTTTCGGCAGGCGAACGTATTTTTTCGTTGATTGATGAAGAAAATTTTATTAAAGAAAAAGAAAACCTAAGTGCATTTGGTCGTATAAATGGTGACATCGAATTTCGTGATTTATCCTTTTATTATGAAAAAGAAAATCCGGTATTAGCCGACTTCAATTTAAGGATAAAAGCCGGGCAGTCCGTCGCGCTCGTAGGTGCTACGGGAGAAGGGAAATCGACTATCGCCAACCTCGTTTGCCGCTTTTACGAACCCACCGAAGGGCAGCTTTTAATTGATGGAATTGATTATCAAGACAGAACACTCCACAGCCTCCGCGACCAACTCGGCGTAGTGCTACAAACACCGCATTTATTTTCCGGTACAATACGTGATAATATCATTTACGGTAATCATAAAGCTACTGATAATGAAATTATTAGCGTACTTAAACAAACAGGTGGTGAGGAGTTCATTGAGATGCTTGATGAGAAAGTAGGGGAGGAGGGCAAGCAACTTTCTTTAGGGCAAAAGCAGTTGATTTCATTTGCTCGCGCAGTGCTTGCCGACCCGCGTATTTTTATCATGGACGAAGCGACTTCTTCGATTGATACATTGACCGAAGCAAGGATACAAAAAGGCATTGAACGGGTACTCGAAGGACGTACTTCTATCGTCATCGCGCACCGCCTGAGTACTATCCGAAATTGTGACCGCATTTTAGTCATTCAAAAAGGGAAAATCGCAGAAGATGGTTCGCATGAAATGTTGATGCAGCAGCGTGGGAAATATTTTGAATTATATACGCGGCAGTTGCGGGATGAGGCGGTTTTGGCTGGTGCGTAGTAAAAACCGTAATGACTGCTTTAGCTGTCAAGTGTAGTTTTATTTTAATTTTTTATTAGTTTAAAAACAATAAAATGTACACTTTTTTATCTTTTACTTGACAGCTAAAGCAGTCATTACGGTTTTTCTTGTGAGAAATTTGTATTTTTACAACATGAAAGCAGCCTACATCGGACGTATTTACATCGAAAATTTCCATGCTTTTCAAGGAAAAAATGAAATTCCTATCATCAAGGAAGATGGGACGCTTCAGCAGTGGACAGTGATTGTAGGGGAGAATAATTCGGGGAA
>CALHBW010000245.1 GCA_937930625.1 uncultured Saprospiraceae bacterium
ATCTGTCAAGTACCAACCTTGCAGATTAATCGCAGCGTTAGAGGTGTTGCGTAGTTCTATCCAATCTTCATAGTCACCTACACCATCAGCCAATACAGCTTCATTGTCTGCCATTATTTCACTGATATAAACTTGACTATACAGTTTTCCAAAATATAAAAATAAAATCGCAAGCGTCAGTATTACTTTCGTCAGTCTCATAACTATTTTTTGATAGATAGATGTTTTCTTTTTTAGAAAAGCTCTAAAAAATAGTAGTTGTTTTTGTAATATAGGTTGTATGACTTGTTTAGAACATGTTTAAAATTTTTCAAACGGATAATCAATCCCAATAGTTATCGGATTGGTTATACTATAAACGGGGTAAATTTCGGAAAATGCTAATTCACGCAGAGTACGCAGAGGTCGCAGAGATTTTGTAGTATTTCTCCGCGAGCTCTGCGTGAAATATAGATGTTAATATTTTCCGAAATTTATGGCGTTTACAGTATATCAGGCAGAAAAAATTTATTCTCATTTCTTCACTTAGTTATACAGGAAATCAGAGAGAGAGACAATCGTGGGTAAGATTGTTTGTCTATTAGAAACGTAAAAAGTGCGTTTAGTCACTTTTTGAACTTCCAAAATAAAGCCGCGTTCCTTATCTGTTCTTGTAATATCAAAATTTGGAAAATCAGATTGGTCGGCATCTCTTGTAAATAGACGCCATTCTCCCGTTGGAAGTTGCTTTTGCCCGAAGCTAGTTGGGTCACGATAGTTGTCGAACATAAACCCGGTGGGGTCATCGTGATTACCAACTGCTTTCATTTTCATAATAAATTATGCTGTGGAGGCGCAATAAATTCAGCAAGACGTTTTCTTTTGGGTTTTTTGAGCCATGTATAGTAGCCTATTTTTTAATAAAAAACTAACTGTCAATCAATAACATATAAAAGAATTTATTTTTTACATGTTTATGAAGTACCCCTTTCGACCAAATGGGCGAAAAATAGAAATTTTAAACTATGCGGAGGTAACTTATTATGTATATTCAAACCATTGATTATCAAGCAATTAAAAACATAACTTTGTGGTATTTTTTTGCTAAAAAAAATGTCATATGTCCAAAGTCCGGTTAATGTATTTTTAATAAAAAAATGAGTGTTTGTTATTAAAGTTAGTTGAGTTTTAATAATTTCAGGCTTCATTTGATTAGAGTGTGTAAAACATTAGGGGCATTTCAATATCGTGTATCATATCTAATTGCCCCTAATGTTTTACACACTCATTTGATTATTTGATTAAACTGAGAATTTTCTAATTTTTCTAAACTCACTTTCACATGAGACCTTTACTATCTCTACTAATCTTTGTTTTTATTATTCAATGTACCGCTGATGCCCAAAATTCAGCACTGTATTTTGACGGCAATCAAGAATCACTCACCGTTGCTCATATTGATGACTATAATATCGGAGATGGCTTTACCATAGAAGCCTGGATTTTTGCTGAGACCTGGACAGACCAGATTTGGCAAGGCAGTATCATCGCCAAAGACAATCAAGGACCCGACCGGGGCTTCGCTTTCAGATGTGGCGACAATGGCAAACTCTCCTTCGTTATGTCGGTAGATAATACCTGGCAGGAAGCCTTTACCTCCGAAATTATGAACACCAACCAATGGTATCATGTAGCCGCTGTGATTGATGGAGGAACAATCAAGCTCTACATCGACGGACAGGAATCTGCCACCCACAGTTTCACGGGCAGTCCTTCTCACGGACCCGACCTTTCTGTAAGCATTGGTGCTTCAACGGGATTTGGACAAAGATTCTTTAATGGCGTAATGGACGAAATACGTATCTGGAATGAGGCCCGAACACCGTCAGAATTAACGGATAACGCCACCGTTGACCTCACAGGTTCAGAAGCCAATCTGGTAACATACTTTCCGATGAATGAAGGTAGCGGAACCGTCGCAGGAGACATTTCGCCCAATGCCAATAACGCCACCTTACTCGAAATGGATGACTCCAATTGGGTGAGCGGCTACGCACTGTCCGATTTCGATATTTCGGTACAGAGTATTCACGGTATTGATGTGATTAATATGTTGAACCGCCCCGTCAAGATGAAAGTCGATGTCCTAAATTCGGGAACTATGGCTATCTCCAACATAGATTTGACCGTCAATGTGAATAGTAATTTCTACACTACGGAAACCCTCACCAATACCATAAATGCAGGTGAGTTGTTTACCTATGAATTTGAATTACCAATTGACCTCATTGGAATGACCGACCCGCTCGTCGAAGTACAAGCCACCCTCGCCGACGACGGCAACAGCCTCAACAACACGAGTAGTCTCGAAATAAAAACGGGCGGTTCAAATACAGTTATCGTATCAGATAAAGGATATTTCAGAGGCGGCGAAACCCAAAATTCCATAAAAATGAACCTGCCCGGTGACCTGCACAAGTACGAACAGGTTTTGCTGAATATTGACCTCACCTGCCCTTCCGACGGTTGTGGTGCATGGGATGTACTCGCAGACCTAAAAGTAGTGACTGCAACGGGTACGCACGAGTTAGCCCGCTATATCACGCCTTATGGAATTGCTTGTGGCGGTTGGGTCGTAGATATTACCGATTTCAAAAGCGTACTTGGCGGAGAGGTCGAATTTTTGACCAGTATCGTTTTATTTACGGCAGAAGGTTGGCTACTCGACATGTCTATCGACTTGATAGACAATAACACAACAGACACTTACACCCACCTCACCAGTCTGTGGCAAGAATCCTATCACATCTATGGCGAGCCTACTGTTAGTCACGACCTTGACCCCATTGCTATCGACATCGCCAACAATACAGAAAGCAGCCACACCCGAATGACCATTACCGGACATGGGCAGGGTAATACCAATAATGCCGCAGAATTTTTTCCCGTGACGCATGCTCTTCACGCCAATGGCAGTGAATACGATACGCATTATTTGTGGAAAAACGATTGCGCCGCCAATCCATGCAGTAATCAAGGCGGAAATTGGACTCCCTCAAGAGCGGGTTGGTGTCCCGGACAAGATGTGATTCCTTATATTTTCAATACCACTTCCGTTTCTTCCGCGGGCAGCACCCTCACGTTGGATTACGAACTCATGGATTATACCAATCTATTGAATACAGGCTATAATGGCAATTCGCATACCGAGCCGTATTATCGTATTCATAGTTATTTTATTGAAAATTCTTCTACGCCTTACGTGCCATACAGAAATCTTTACACTACCGACGGTGGCAATGTTTCTTATTCAGGTAATACGCTGGAATCGTTTACAGTATTCGTCGGCAATGACGGCTTTGAAGATTTGGATAATTTCACTATCAAAATTTACCATGACGGCAATTTAATTGGTACAGAAACATTCAACGAAACCATTGCCGTTGGAGAAATCGTAGAAAAAGAAGTCAGTGCCAACAACACTCCGGTTGGTGCTAGTCTTAGTGCTTTTGTTGAAGTGGTCAATGACTTGGATGATAATCCGGGTGATAATGTGTCCCTTATCGCTATACCTACAGGCATCGAGGATTTATCGCAGGAATATCCATTCGACATCTTCCCCAACCCAACTACGGATGGTCAATTGTCTATTCAGCATGACGAATTTTGGAATCAAAGCATCGTCAGCATATACACGACAAATGGTATTCTCGTCAATGAATTTCAAATTCAATCTAACATGAGCAATATTCAGTTGAAATATCCGGGCATGTACTGGTATTCGCTGACACACCCAACTAAAGGCAGGGTTTCTTTTGGGAAGATTGTTTATGTGAAATAATTTTTTCAATACAAATGGAACACGGATTTAGCGGATTAAAGGCAAATGCATAAAAAATAAAAAAAACAAATCAACCGTCATTCCAAACTTGATTTGGAATCTTTTAAGTCTTGGCACAATGCCTGAACATGTAGAGAAAATTCATGAATTTTCTCTACATGTTCAAAATAATGCTAAAAATCGGACAGATTCTAAATCCGGGTATGGAATGACAAGGTTCATTTTGCAGGAGCGTTAGCTCCGACCCCATTTGTAACTAACGACTAAACCCTACCTCAATTAGCTGCATAGCTGCGGCACCCTTAGAATCGCCATTTAAGAGTGCCGACGCTACGCGCCTTTTCGGGTTTGGAAATGTTAACTTTACAAAGCGGAACGACGCTAACGCGCCTTCAAAAATATCGCAAGTATTTGTTTTTGTTTTTATTATAAATTTATTTATTTAAAAATTATTAACAAATAAAAAAATCCGCATCATCCGTCCAATCCGCTAAATCCGCGTTCCATTTCACGTTAATTTTGAATTTGAGTTAAACTATCATCAAAATGTCCGTGCTAAAATCAATCATATCCTTCCTCATAATAATCGGCTGCATTGCAAGCACTTTCGCACAAACCGAAATCAAAGGCTTCGTCAAAGACAAAGCAACAGGCGAAGCCCTCATAGGCGCAACCGTACTCGAAGTCAACACCGAAAACGGCACCACAACGGGCATCGACGGTGATTTCACACTACGCTGTTCCTCATCAAATCCAACACTGAAAATCAGTTACGTTGGCTACATCAATCTCGAACAGAAAGTTGTCGGAACTGAACCTGTCGAAATATTATTAGAAAGTGACGCCGTACAATTAGGCGGCGTAGTCGTCACAGGCTTAGGTATCAAAAGACAAAAGCGCGAATTGGGCTATTCCACCGACAATGTATCCGGCAAAGACTTGACACTCTCCAATGCACCCAATGTTGTCAATGCCTTGAGTGGTAGGTCGGCAGGTGTGCAAGTGTTATCACCAAATGGTGTGGATGGCGGTACGACACGCATTGTCATCAGAGGCAATAATAATATCACCGGAAACAATCAACCTTTGATTATCGTGGATGGCGTTCCTATCGAAAATCCACCGGGACTAACGAGCATCGGAAGAGGTACGGATTGGGGGTCTGCCATCAATAATATCAATGCAGAAGACATCGAAGATATTAGTATTTTGAAAGGACCAACAGCGGCTGCAAAATACGGAATGAGGGGCGCGAATGGCGTTGTTCTCATTAGCACAAAAAAAGGAGAACAGTCGAAAGGATTGGGCGTAACCTATTCATTTACAGGCAAAATGATTACTCCGTCTCGATACCGAAAAGTACAAAACAAATATGGTGCAGGCGGTGCCATCTCACTCAATGCACCGTCTTTCAGAACCAATGCTGCCGGAGAATTTATCTATCCCCGCGAAGTACACACCAGCAACGGACCCTACGGACGACCCACCACCGAGCAATTCGGTTTTTACTCCACAGGCATGTCATGGGGACCGGAAATGTTGGGTCAGCAAGTTCGTTGGTGGGACGGCGAATTGCGCGAATACACGCCACAACCCGACAATCTCAAACAGTATTTTCGACTTGGTAATACCAACACCCATAATATTTCCTTTTCGCAAGGCGGTGATTTTGGGTCAATGCGGGCTTCGCTCACTTACCAAGACCATACCGCCGTAGTTCCCAATTCCGAATTTGACCAATACACCGCCAATATCGGTACGCAACTCAATATCAGCGAAAAAATACAAACCGAACTCACCGCTTCTTACATCAAATTTCACCGCAAAAACAGCCCTTCACTCGGCGACGATAATAATGCTTCTTTTGGCAAAGGGATTTTGTATAGTTGGCCTCGCTCGTACAAGGGATTAGAGGAAGAACTCAACTTCAATACCGATGGTACACGCTCCAATTACAACGGCAATTATCCCTTCCAATTCACGCCTCAAAACTTGTGGTGGAATACATTTAATCAGAATACGTATTTGGACAGAAATAAATTTATCGGCGCAATTGGCTTGACTTATCAGGCAACAGATTGGCTTGTTTTTAGCGGCAAAACAGGCCTTGATTTTACCAATAATGAATTTGAAACCAAGCACAATCCGATTGACCTTTTTGGTACGGAAGAAGGATATTATGCCCACGAATTAGACCAAAATATCGTACACAATACAGATGTATTAGCCACCGCAATCAAAGACGATATTTTTTCAAGCGGACTGAATGTTAGCTTCTCTTTAGGCGGAACAAAATGGTATCGCAATCAATACGGCATCAATGCTACCGCAAACGATTGGGTAAATCCCTGGTTATTTTCCTTTTCAAATTATAGCGGACAAGACCTCAATAACACACCCTTAGCCAATGAATTGCGGTATGAAAAGAAAATTAATTCCGTTTATTCGTTTTTAAATTTATCTTATAAAAACAGCATTTTTCTCGAACTATCGGGTAGGAATGATTGGTCTTCGTCGCTCCCGTCGAATAATAATTCTTACTTCTATCCCTCCGCTTCATTGGCGTATATTTTATCCGACCATTTGAATTTGAAGAAAGCCAAAATAGATTTCCTCAAACTAAGAGTCGCCTACGCAAAAACCGCCAACGATACCGACCCTTACCAACTCGATTTTGTCTATGATATTGGCAATTTCAACGGCAATCAAACCGCAGGACTACCAAGCATCCGACCACCTTCCGAACTAAGACCGCAACAAGCGGATTCCTACGAAGCGGGTATCACCGTCGGTTTATTTGACAGCAAAATTGACGTGGATTTTACTTATTATCAAATCGAATCTTACGACCAAATACTCGAATCGCCCGTTCCCACCTCCTCCGGTGTAAATACGGTCAGAATCAACAACGGCGTATTGCAAAACAAAGGATTTGAATGTGCGATTAATTATAATATTCTAAATACGCCGAAAGGTTATCTGAAAACAGGACTCAATTTTAGCCGAAATTCCAATAAGGTGGTCAGCTTGGGCGACGGCGCGAAAGTGTTGGAAATCGGCGAAATATGGGGCGATTTCGGACCCAAAATTATGGTACAAGAAGGCGAGCAATACGGCACGATTTACGGCTACGATTACATCCGCCACGAAGCCACCGGAGAACCCATTGTCAACGAAGCCGGCACACATTATCTGACTACCGAAAACATCGTTCCCGTCGGCAATGCTGCCCCAAGACTTATCGGTGGTATGAACATCGAAGGCAAGTATAAAAACTTCACCCTACGCGCCCTCGTCGATTCCAAAATCGGCGGTGATATTTACGCAGGTTCGTATGTCATCGGGCTTCAAACCGGACAAAGCCCCTCCACCCTCCACGAAAGAGACGGTAACGGCTTGCCCTTCACCAGTCCCGACGGCACAACAAGCAATATCGGCATCATCCTGCCCGGTGTACAAGCCGACGGCACACCCAACGACCAAGTTGTACATTACTACTACAAATACCTCCCAAATGCAGGTGGTTGGGGCAAAATCCTCACCACACCCGGCATCCTCGACAATACTTGGGTCAAAATGCGTGAGCTTTCTCTCAGCTATCAAGTTCCTGCAAAAAGTATGGCGCGACTGCCTTTCTTTCAGGGCTTGGATGTGAGTTTGGTGGGTAGAGATTTGTTCTATTTTTACAGTTCTATTCCTGATAATATCAACCCCGAAGGCATTAGTGGTTCGGGCAATGCACAGGGACTCGAATGGGCTGCTTTTCCGAATATGCTTTCGGTGAGTCTTAGGGTTTCTGCACAGTTTTAAATTGTTTCACGCAGAGTACGCAGAGGTCGCAGAGGTTTTATAGTATTTCTCCGCGAACTCTGCGTTCTCTGCGTGAAATAATAAGGTTATTCAAGTTTAACTCTTTCAGAGTTATGAGGTTGTTTTTCATATTTAATTGCCTCTAATACTCTACACACTCATTTTATTTTGCAGTATTTCATCGCCGCTCATGCCTACGCACGACGCGAAAAATGGGCTTATCAGGCAATTGTGACGGCTTTTGTTGCTTGGTTTGTGTTGGATAGTTTGATGTGTGTCCGACATGGTGCATACTTCAATATTCTGATGGCAAATATTCCGGCTTTGGTGGCGATGTTGCCTGTTTTTTTTACGAGACGATATTTTGGGGAATGAAAGTTTAGCAATGAAAATATCAATATCAATATCAATGAAAATGAAAATGAAAATATCAATGAAAATTTAAATCAATGAAAATGTGAAATCAATGAAAATTTAAATCAAGGGGGCGATGGTGTTGTCGTTGTTGTCGTTCCTGTTGGTGGATTAGGAACGGTTGTCGTTGGTGAAGTAGGAACGGGAACGGGGACAGGAACGGGGACTGTCGTTGTTGTCCCTGTCGGTACATTGATAACTTCTTCGGGTGGTGCGAGCATATTGTCCTGCCACCTATCCGCAAATTCATCAAAACCATCCTCACGGAAACCCCGAAAAGCATCTACCGTAGCCAGCGAAGCATTGGCGTCACCTTCATTGGGACTAAGGCGCGGTATGCCCATCCAACGAGGTGCTCCTTGACCTGCTTCGTGTTCTTCTATTTCGATTTCGGCTGCGCCATTATCGCCTGTAATGCCTCCCATTCGCCCGTGATAGCCATCAGAAAATCCAACAACTGTATGTACCTGTGTGGCATCACCATTGAAGAAGGCGGAATCAATGACATCAGGATTGACACCACCGTTATTGATTACATAATCACCTTCGTCGCCTCCTACCCCAAATATCCATGCGCCTTCTTCCTTATTGTCTGCCAATTCAGTCCAAACGTAGGCTTTTTCGACATCACTCAAGGTGTCCATATCTCTCAAATCATCAAGTATCTCGCCTATGTCTGCATGGCTCAATTCGCCGTTTTCGAGGTATTCGTCAACGAGTTCGCGGTGAAGGTCAGAGAGTTGCTGACGCCGTGCTTCAGAGATGTTGTCATTAAAATATTTGTCCATTTTGCTACCAAGCGGGAGGGTATTGAAGTCAGTATTTCGATTTTTCAACGCTGCCAATTCGCGGAGCAATTCGTCGTATTCGGGTGTGCCGGGTTCGAGTTCTTCGAGTGCGGCTTCTATCTCGGCGATTTCTTCTTCCAATGGATTCGTTACTTTGAATATTGCGGGTCCAATCTGTCCCGAATCCAAAAAATTAATCTTACTGCCCGGTCCGTTCATGCAAGTGGTGCAGGAACGAACCAACAAGATTTCTTCGCCGCTATCTTCTGCCGGATGGGTGTCTTGCCATGCTGATACCGGTCCGGGCGGCGGAGTAGGTACGCATTTGTTAAAAGAGTTTTGGGGATGTGTACAGATGAGAAAAGAGGGAATATTTTTATAAGCCTCAATATCTGCCGTAGCTGCATTGGAAAAACCTCCTGTGGTAAACACAGCATCATGTGTACTCCGAAAAATTCCGGGTAAGAACCCAAAGGTACATTCCATCTTGGCACCTGTGGTGACTATTTCATATGGATCGGATGGCATAATATATTTTTTAATGGATTAATGCTGAACGATTAATGGTTAATTTTTTTTCGCTATGCGAAAATTTATTTTCCATCAATTTTGTTCATCATTAACGTGATAAAAATATCATACAAATAACTATTAATCAGCTACTTGCATGAAAATTACTTATAATGCATCAGGTACGGAATGTCTATTAGTCGTGATGGGTTTCACGCTTCCATAAGAATGTGGAAGATTGGTTTTGAATGATTATTTTGGCGTATTTCTTTGTCTATACATTCTTTTTTTATTGAAATGTAAACAGCAATTATGTATTTTTTTAATAGGTATTACACATTATAAATCCAAAGAAATAGAAATATTGCGAAGTCCTTGAATACTGTTCAGGAAGCTGTTATTGGAGATGTTTATTGATTTTCCTACTGCGCCTAAGCCGTTTAGAGTTGCCAGTGCATCATTATTTCGAATGGTTAAAGCATTGCCCGATATTGACCTAAGTGAACGTAATCCCTTGTGCTTTCAAGCCACTGCGAACTCCGTATCTTCCCGCATACTCGGCGGATGAAAACCCGCTACAAAGTGTTTTTGAGGAATATCGTACTTCGCTAAATCGCGGTCAATTAGGATTTCTGTGTTGTTTTGTTGTACCCAGATGTTACCGGTTTCGGGGCTAATGTCAAGGTGCATCAACACTTTATAAATATATCGGTCTTTACGCCAACCTAACTTAACTAACTGAAAATGATTGTTTTTTGTATCAATGATTGCTTGATGGGTTAATTTCCTACCAATTCCATTATTGCGTTCGTCGGCGAGTTCGGTAATGTATTCGCTTAGTACTTTTTGATGTTTGGTTATTTTTGATTGTAGGGAATGGACACGAATTTCAAGTTCAACATTGCCGTACTTTTCTTTCAAATCTTGGATGATTTGTTCATTGAGGTCGGTGATGTTGATTTTTATGATTGTGTGCATTAGTTCAAATTTGTGGGAAAATGAAGAGGTGTGGAATTATCTTAGCCGTAATCATCACATTCTAATATGTAATGAACAACTTTGTCGTCTTTAAAGATGAAAATTAATTCTGAAAATTTACGATAAATAGGATAAGATAATACGTTTTGGTCGGTATTGTATATATTTTGATAGTAGCCATATGGGTATTCACGACCTAACCCGAATATCTCAATAACTTCTGAACGTGTCTTGCCAATTAATCGTTTATCCTTGTAAATGGTTCTTACAACTCCAACAGAGAGTGAACTATAAAATTTTTGATCATCGAACGTTTCATAGTAACCTTCACGTTCTGGGATGTCATGCCATAGATTTACAGGAATGAATATATTGCCTAAAAGGATAAACCAAAGTGCACACCCAAGGATACCAGTTCCCGATCTAAAATAAGCTAATGTAGCTATTACTTGAAGTATTACGATTACAAGTGAAATATAAAATGCTCTCAAAGTATTCTCTCGCAAAAACAAATAGTCTTCTCCACAGCATCCGAAAAAACCGCATGGAGAGGGAACAAGACTTATCAACAACACAAATTCAAATATCACAAGTAAAAACACTATGTACAGGTCAGTTTTTTGTTCAATTGTGAAAATTTCATTATTCATATTTTTCTATGTTTGGGTTGCATTCTCTTTCATTTTTTGAATTTGCGGTTGAGGTTGCAGTTGAAGTTTAAAAAGTCCACCCCATCAACCCCTCAACATCCTCCCGCGTCGGCGGCTTCACAAAAACCTCCCCCGAAGGCTGCAATAGCTCCGCAAAATACCGAATCGCCGGATCCATCCACGAATGATTATAGTCATCTTTTCGTAGGATGAGCAGCGCAAATTTATACACCAAGGTCAGACGTTCAAAAAGCGGTAGCGAGGCGGCTTCCATCATACTTCTTTCTTGAAAATGCAGTTGTTCGAAGGCGGTCAATTTCATCATTTCGCGGCTGAGGAGTTTGGAGTGTTTGGTATTTCTCGCAATGGCTGCGCTAATTTCGACAAACATCATCTCCAAACCCTTCGATTTGAAAGTCGCCCGTAGCATGTCGAGC
>CALHBW010000246.1 GCA_937930625.1 uncultured Saprospiraceae bacterium
AATCCGTTTACTAAACTTTTCAAGTTTGGTAAACGTAAGCGGAGAACAATTTTTTGTAATCAGCTAAAAACCAGTGCATTACTCACGTTTACCAAACTTTTTGAAGTTTAGTAAACGGGGTACTCAAAGATGTGGGGTATCAATAGATTTAAAAAATGCCTGACGACTCGCATTCTTCAGGGAAGTAAATGTTTTCATTTACTTCCCTGAATTTTTATTCACTTTTCAGTAAAATAACACCAAACACATACCACTACGCAGCCGATTTATTTACTTTTGTGAAATTTTCAATTCAATCAAAAATCACAAAATCAAAAATTAATCAATCCATGCAACTTATAGAATGTGTCCCAAATTTCAGCGAAGGACGTAATCCGGAGATAATCAAACAAATAACGGATGCAATAGAAGCCGTAGAAGGCGTACAATTGCTGGACGTTGATCCGGGCAAAGCCACCAACCGTACCGTCGTCACCTTTGTAGGTGCACCCGAAGTCGTCATCGAAGCCGCCTACCAAGCCATCAAAACGGCAGGCGAACTCATCGACATGCGCCAACAAACCGGTGAACACCCGCGACAAGGCGCGACCGACGTTTGCCCACTCATTCCCATTGCCAATATCACGATGGAAGAAACCGTAGAATGGGCAAAAAAACTCGGCAAACGAGTCGGCGAAACACTCGAAATACCAACTTACCTCTACGAATCTGCCGCCACACGCCCCGAACGCCAAAACCTCGCCACCATACGTGCAGGCGAGTACGAAGCATTACCTACCAAATTAGGACAGGCAAAATGGCAACCCGATTTCGGAAAAAACGAGTATAACGACCGAGTCGCACAAACAGGCGTAACCGTCATAGGCGCACGCGATTTTTTGATTGCTTATAATGTGAATTTGAATACTACATCGGTGCGTCGCGCCAATTCCGTCGCATTTGATATTCGCGAAAAAGGTCGTCTCAAACGCGAAGGCGGCAAACTCAACGGAAAGGTAATGAAAGACGAAAATGGCGACCCGCTACGCGAACCGGGTGCCTGCAAATCTGTCAAGGGAATCGGTTGGTTTATAGAAGAATATGGTATCGCACAGATTTCTATGAATTTGACGAATATCAATATCACGCCCATGCACATCGCCTTCGAGGAGACGCGCAAAAGTGCTACCCGACGTGGTATGCGCGTGACGGGCAGCGAACTCGTCGGCATGGTTCCCTTGAAAGTAATGCTTGATGCAGGACGGTATTTTCTCACCCAACAAGAGCGTTCTACAGGCGTTGCGGAAAGCGAATTGATACGAATTGCGATAAAAAGTTTGGGATTAGATGAACTCACACCCTTCTATCCACGTCAAAAGATTATAGAGTACCGTTTGCAAAACCTCAATGCCAGACCATTACTTAATATGGACTTACGGGCTTTCGCGAACGAAACGGCATCAGAAAGCCCTGCGCCGGGTGGTGGTTCGATTTCGGCATATGTGGGTGCGCTCGGTATTTCCTTAGCTACAATGGTAGCGAATCTTTCGGCACACAAACGCGGTTGGGACGCACGTTGGTCAGAATTTTCGGAATGGGCAGGAAAGGGGCAAGACCTTAAAGACCAATTACTTGCATTGGTAGATGAAGATACCAATGCCTTCAATGCGATTATGACGGCGTTCCGACTTCCAAAGGGAACGGATACAGAAAAAACGACGCGTCACGCTGCCATTCAAGCGGCTACTCAACATGCGATTGAAGTGCCATTAAAGGTGATGGAAATCTCACTCGACACCTTCGATGTCATCAAAGCAATGGCTGAAATTGGCAATCCAAATTCCGTAACAGACGCGGGTGTGGGCGCGCTTTGTGCGCGTGCTGCGGTACATGGTGCATTTCTCAATGTACGTATCAATACAGGCGATTTGGAAAACAAATCATTCGTAGAAGACGTTATAAAGAAAGGGAAAGCGATGATAGAAAAAGCAGATGCACTTGAACGTGAGGTGATTAACATCGTGGAGAGAAAAATGTAAAGACGGTTTGCCGTCCCATTACTTGACAACTAAAGTAGTCATTACAGATGAGAAGTAAAGTTGCTCAACGAATTTTGGATAAGACAGCACCTGATGTCAAAATTTTTGTACGCTTATATTCGGATATCGTGGTACGTGTCAATGAATTAATTGAACAAAAAGGATGGACGCAGAAGGAATTGGCGGAAAAAATGGGCAAAAAGCCCTCTGAAATCAATCGTTGGTTGAAAGGAGAGCATAACTTTACATTGCGTTCTATCGCTAAATTAGAAGCTGAACTGGGCGAACCTATTTTAGCAGTTTATACGAACAAAGAACACACAAAAAATAACGGCACAATTTCTGCAAAATCAGATACACAGGAAATGAAAGCCTGATTTTGCTAACAAACTCTCATTCAGATGAACATAAAAGAGCATTTTAAAAATAATTACGAGCAATATTCCAAGCATTTTTCGGAAAATTGGCTCTGGAAGCGATTGACCAACAACGCTAAGTCTATTGGTATCGGAGTCATTTATCCGGTGCTGTTGTTGTTTTACGCTTTCAAGAAAAAAGATACCCCGGGATGGGCAAAAAAGGTCATCACAGGCGCATTGGGCTACTTTTTGATTCCCTTTGACATTATCCCCGACCCGCTGATTCCGATTATTGGCTTTACAGATGATATTATAGTGTTGAGTGTGGCGATGATGGTCGTTACGTCTTACATTGATACGAATGTAGTCGAACAGGCGCGCGCCAAACTCACCGATTGGTTTGGTACATACGATGTATCTAAGTTGGAAGACATCGAAAATGCTGCTAAAAAAGGCGATGACAAAGGGGAAGCAAAAGCCTAATTTAAATTCCAAGTACTAAATTCCAAATTCCAACTCAGATGTGTAATACATTTCTGTTGGAATTTGGAATTTGTTTTTTGGAATTTTGCTAACTTGTTGCATATTTTTCTAACCAAACACGTTAAATTATGCAATATTTAGAACCTGTCATTGGTGGCGCAGCAGCTTTTCTGCTGGGTTTTTTGTGGTACTCTGCTTTATTTGGAAAAGTGTGGCAAGCCGAAACCGGTGTCACCGACGAACAAGCTCAAAAAGGCGTGGCTCTCACTTTTGGACTGTCATTTTTGATGATGGTGATCATGTCTATTCCTGTTAATTTTCTAATAGGATTTCATAAATTAGCCGAACAAACATTCGTTCACGGCGCATTTCATGGCGCACAATTAGGACTGCTTTTAGCTGCTCCCGCAATTGCCATCAATTATTTGTATCAGAAAAAATCATTGAAATTATATTTGATAGATGCCGGTTACATGGTCTTGCTCTTAGCACTTTCGGGTGGCGTGATGGCTGCTTTGAAATTGGGTGTTGAAGCATCGTAAAATAAGCATAAAAACCAATAAAAAAGCAATTATCTTCTCGTCTGACATTTCAAAAATCTATCAATACCCCACATCTTTGGAAATGGATAAGTTGGCGGACATTTTTAAAATGTCAGGCAACAAAGTATGGCTATCCGTCTAACTTTGCCTAAAGCGAATACTCGTCAGACGAATCACTTTATTCAGTGCGGTAAAAAGTATGGGTCGGTGAAATCCTTTCTCATATTTAACTTTGGATTTGACCTCAAAGCTATAAGATTTCCGAAAACCTTATAGCTTTGATAGCTGGACTTTACGCTTACCCATACTTTTCACCGTAGTGCCTAATTTTTAAATAAAAATACATGTACATCTCGCCTGACATTTTAAAAATGTCCGTCGAGTAAGCCACCCAACAAATAAATAATAGTCAAATATTATTTCCGTAAAATATGCAGAAGAACCTATTTTTTTGACAATTCATTGAAAATGAATTATTTAAACTTAAACTCATACTACTATACATGAACCTAAAACCAGTACGTCATTCTGAATTTATTTCAGAATCTCCCGAGCCACAAGCACGATGTTAAATGTGAGTTGCAATTTTGTATTTTATTCATAATCAAAAAGTTAGATGTTTTGTGCGG
>CALHBW010000247.1 GCA_937930625.1 uncultured Saprospiraceae bacterium
GACTCTTCCAAAGTCATTCGATAGCGAACATCACCCTTTGGATATGGACTCAATAGACGACTAAATGTGTTATTGGCAACCGCTTGTGGGTCAGAAAGCCCCTCCTCACGATAAGCCAATTCTTCCTCTTTCATTTTGTCAAATTCATTGGCATCGAAAGTCGGATTTTTTATCATATCCGCCACTAAATCAATGAGTTCGGGAAGATTGTCACGCTCAGTTTCGATACGTGCTGTCACACTGCTCGTACCGCCGAAGATGCGTACATTGGCATTGAGTTGGTCGAGTTTATCTTTGATTTCCTGACGAGTCATGGTTTTTGTACCACGCATCAGCATATCCGAAACCATACTCGCAGCAGTAGATTTACCTGCCAAATCTTTCGGCGAACCATAGCGGAAAGTCATTTGCATGGCAACAGCATCGCCGCGTGTTTCTTTTGGTAGCAAGGCATATTCGATACCACTTGGCGCGTCGCCGCGTGTGGTACGAGACTCAATATTTTTCGGCGATGGGTCAAATTCTTCACCTACGGAAACTTCCTCACGACCTTTGTAATCCTTCACCAATTCCGCAACGTCCGGTGCATCGGGAATTTCGGCACGGTCGGCATCTTCTGTTGGATAGAATAAGCCGATAGTACGATTGGAAGGTTTAAAGTAATTTTTAGCTACTCGCACAACATCCTGTGTTTCAACAGCTTCCACATTATCTCTAAACATGAAAAATAATCGCCAATCACCTTGCGCGATGTACTCGCTCATGCGTCTGCCTACGCGGTCTGCGTTGTTGTACGATAAATCCCAATTTTTGAGAATGCGTGTTTTTGCACGTTGCACTTCTTCTTCTGTCGGCGGATTTGCTTTCAAACCATCCAAAGTCGCTACGAGGATTTCTTTGGCTTTTTCGAGGTCATTTTCCTTACGCACATCTGCGCCCATATAGATAAAACCGCCTTCTTTGAGTCCGGGTGCAAAGCCCCATACGTAAGAAGCGATTTTAGGCTCCATCAAGGCTTTGTACAATCTGCCCGAAGGTTGGTCGGTCAGTAGTTCTTCGATGACAGCAACGGCAGCGTAATCAGGGTGCGGACCGGGAGGAACATGGTACATGCAAGACATCGCCTGTACATCGCCGGAGCGACGCAAGGTGACGAGTCTTTCGCCATCTTGTGTAGGTTCTTTGGTGTAGGTGGGGATGAGTTCGCGCTCGGGGCGAGGTATTTTTCCGAACTTTTCTTTGATGAGCGCGAGGGTCTTTTCTTCGTTGATTTTTCCTGCAACAACTAATACAGCATTGTCCGGTTGATAGTATTTTTTGTAAAATGCTTTAAGGCGGTCAATCGGTACATTCTCAAGGTCGCTACGTGCGCCGATGGTACTTTTACCGTAGTTGTGCCACATAAAACCTGAACCCATTGTACGTTTTAGCAGTACGCCTGAAGGTCTGTTTTCGCCTGATTCGTATTCATTGCGAACAACTGTCATTTCACTATCGAGGTCTTTTTTAGCGATGAATGAATTTATCATGCGGTCAGCTTCAAGGTCTAATGCCCAGTCGAGATTTTCGTCGGTAGCAGTGAATGTCTCGAAGTAATTGGTGCGGTCGTACCAAGTCGTACCATTGGGTCGTGCGCCGTGTTCGGTCAATTCCTGCGGAATGTCGGGGTGGTTGGGCGTGCCTTTGAATACGAGGTGTTCGAGTAGGTGTGCCATGCCTGTTTCGCCATAGCCTTCGTGTCTCGAACCTACGAGGTAAGTAATGTTTACGGTAATCGTAGCTTTAGATTGGTCAGGGAAGAGCAATACGCGTAAGCCATTGTCCATCTGATACTCTGTAATACCTTCTACGCTTGTGACTTTTGTGAGGTTGGCTGTGGGGATTTCGGGTTTTACTTGTGGTATGGTTAATTGTGTTTTCGCACGTTTTTTCTTTTTATTGCGTTTTTTTTGTGCGAATATCGGAGTAGCAAACATAGTTGTGATGAATAGCAGAACCATCCATTTTACTGTACATTTCATATTATTTTTTGTTTAAAATAGTGAAGAAAATAATTTGATGTTAGAATAGTTAGTTTTAAGTAAATAATTTATGTACGATTTACAATAATATTTAAATGAACTAAATTTATAGTTATTTGAATGTAGATTTAATCTTTCTTTAACGTCTTATTTTAATTTATACCACAATGTAGTAATAGGTAATAACGAAGAAAACAGTAAAAGGGACAGTTAGGTTATTTAGAATTTATGTATTTGTATTTCCCCTAAAATTACAACATTCATTTCAAAATATAAAATTTAAGTCGCTACAAAATGACATTTTTATAAGGACTTCGTATCATTGCGGTAGAGACGCGATTAATCGCGTCTCTACAATACAATGAATTTTATACGCCGTCATCTTCCGTTAATTATTTTGCAGCTATGCACCTTTGCTATATTGGCGATAGCATTGGGCGGCTTCTTGTTTAGTCCTAATGAACGGCTCTTCAATCCCGGTGGCGATGGTATCAAAAATTACTACACTTTTGCTTATCATTTGAAGTATGGAAGCGGCTATTGGTTTGATGGAATGACTTATCCTTATGGTGAGCATCATTTGTTTACCGATAGCTTTGCGGTGTATGCTTGGATTCTGAATTTCATTGATAATCATATCGTTACGCTGCATCCATATTCGGTTGGGATTCTTAATTTGACGGTATTGCTGGCGTTTTGTTTGTGTACTTTTTTTCTCTACAAAATTTTGCGGCATTATGGCGTGGCGGCTTGGTGGGCGGTGCCGGCTGCTTTGTGCATTTGCTTTCTATCGCCGCAGGTGAGGCGTATTGAGTTTCATTATAGTCTGGCTTTGGGGATGTATGTGCCGATGTTGTGGTGGTTTTTGTTGCGGATGTTGTCAGCGAAGTCCACCCCCTACCCCCCTCCAAAGGGGGAGATTAATGTGGGGGAATCCCCTCCAAAGGGGGAGATACAGACGCAAGGCACTCTTTCCGACATACAAACGCGAGACGTTTTTCGCGCAGCGAAAAATCTCCCCCTTTGGAGGGGGCTGGGGGGTGGACTCGGTTGGGGCATTGCAATCGTGGCAAGTATTGTTTTCTTTGGTTTGCTGCATCCCTATTATTTGCCTTTGGGAAGCTTTTTTGTGTTGGCTTTTGCGGGGATTTATTTGTTGGAAAATATCTTCTCTTTCATAGGGACGACAGTAGGGACAGGGCATGC
>CALHBW010000248.1 GCA_937930625.1 uncultured Saprospiraceae bacterium
AATTTTGACCAACAATTAAAAGACGAAAACATCCAACAACTCTATCAAAACGATAATTTTTTCAACTTCTTTTTTGCGAATATTTTCCAACAAAAAATAGAACAAGGAGTAGAAACGGAAACAGAAAAAATAGTGGCGGATGCCATTGAGCGTATTGCCATTCCCATCATAGAAAAAAGAAAAATATCAACACCCCACGACGAGCAAATTACCATCCTGCTTGATGCAGAAATGGATACTGAACACTCCAAATTTCCCTTAAAAGAACTCACAACATTTTTGGGCAAACTCCCTGCCACACCCGGCAGTCAACAAGCCCTAAGACTCGAATATTCAGGTATTTATCAAATTGACCCCAACAAAGGAATCATCACACAAGGCAGCCTCAATTACACATTCAGCATAGGCAAATTTTACGAAAAAACAACGATTATAAACTTTAACAATTAAGAGATTTTTGATTTTCGATTTTTGATTCGTAGCAATAGTTTTCGCGCAAGCGAAAACCAATCAAAAATCAAAAATCTCTCAACCAAAAATCAACAGGTTATGGGCAGAAAATACGTCTTAGATGGAGCTATTGTAGAGTGCAACATGGGTATGGCACCTGCCAAACTCGTGGTCGTCACCAACCAAAGGGTAAAAATACAAGGCAAATTTAAAGCCACCCACATGGATAGATTAGTCTCCCCGACCTTTATACAATGCAAACTCAAACCCACCCCCGGTGGCTTCCTGCCATGCACACCTATACTACTGCCCTGGCAAAAAACAGCAAAAAAAACCAACCTGAGAGGAATGTTGAAGTTCATCTATGACGACTCCTACTGCATGTGCGGCACCGGCGGCAAAATTACCGTTGTCCATCCCATGCAAATCAACGCCGCAGGTGCAGCATTTGAACAATACACCAACATCTCTACCACCATTCCCGGTGCCATGCCGCTTGCCGGTTTCGACGAAGGTACACTCCCCGAAGATGACAGCAGCAACGGCTTTCTCGACGGACTACAAAGCGTCCTCGATGTCGCCGGACTCGTACCCGGATTTGGCGAAATAGCCGATGGTATCAATGCCGCGATATATGTAGCAAGAGGCGATTATGCCAATGCCGCCTTGAGTGCGGCAGCTATGCTTCCGATTGGTGGGCAGGCAGCTACGGCGGCGAAACTTGGGATGAAAACTTCTAAAAAAGGCGCGCAAAGTGTAACGGACATAATATCATTGGCGGCACCGACAGGTAAGGGAGGAAAAACCTCAAAAAGTACAGCCGCCGCAACAACAAAAGGAGCTGATAAAGCAAAATTAGGCGCATTCAATGATGGTGTAAGAAACTTAGTGGATAAATCGCCCACGCTGACCCAAAAACTAAAATCTCTGGAAGACAGCGGCTGGTCTATGGGATATGGAGATAAAGGCAAAGGAACTTATGTCATTAAGAAAGAAAAGAAAATTGTCATTGATAGCAATTACAAAAACAACGACGCGCTTGTTGTCCAGAGCCTTGCACACGAAGCCGGTCATGCCACCTACAAAGAAAAACCTTATGTATCTCACGTAGGCAAAACCAGAGAGCAATATGTAAAGGAAAATACCAACAGACATTTAGATGATGAGGGAGAAGCCACCTTGGTCAATGTACAAGTGAGAAATGAAATCTTGGGCAACAAAGGAGCCGACATCGGCATCGCGGGGTCAAAAACCAAAGAATATCAAAAAGCGTTTAGAAATTATAAAAAGCACAACAACAGGGACAAAGCAAGAGCCGAGATAGCCGATATATTTGCAAAAGGAGAAAGACCCAGCACCGATCCCACTAAAAATTATGAACAATATTATTCTTCTACTTATGAAAATCATTGGGACACGCATATCAAACCTAAAAAACCATAAAAGTATAATACTATTTTCGGTAATGATTTTTTGCTTAAATTGTTCCCTAAATAAAAAAATCAAGGTCAACAAGTCAGAAAATATGTCCATAGAAATTATGAATCTACTCAACATCAGTCAACCGATTACTCAAGCTGAATTAGAAAAAGTAATTGGTATGAAGTTAGTAAAAACACCGGAACAACCCAATGCCTTCTTCGATTATTACGAAGGCAAAAATGAAGCATCGGATGCCGATTTTAGCCATGTAGAATTTCGGCAACCCAATCAAAAAAGTTCTGCTAAGGACGGTCTCGTCATTGCCACTATCAATACCTCAAAGCATCAATTGACAGAATCCATGATTGTAAAGCAATTTGATTTACCCGAATTCACACCGCCCGACCCCCGACAACAGCACAACCCGATGAACTATCTGAGTTATCCACACAATAATGGAGAAATTAGTTTTGGATTTCCTACTTCAGGAGAAGATAAACGACTACAAAAAATTATTATTGATTACTCAGAGTAATACAATGTGTTCGCCAAATTTGGTGGCACTGAAATATAGCCGTTTTCAATTAATTAAAATTATTTTATAATTTATTTATTATTAAAAATTAAATAATTATAAATATTTTTATTGTAAAATTAATTTAAATTTTTATTTATAAATAATTTTAATTTAATAATTTACAAAAATAAAAACAAATAAATTATTCACGTTCAATTCGTAATTTTCAATTTGATAAATATATTATTAATAATGTCTTCGCCAAATTTTGAATGACAAATTAATTTAAATTTTACTTTACTTTTCACTGATAATCATTAATTAATAAATTAAAAATTTTTTATCATTCAAAATTTTTCATTCAAAATTCATAATTAATCCTACATATGCTTCGCACGAAAATAAATAGCTTATTTCGCAAAAAAGAAAAACCACTACACCAAGAAATCGCCTTGAAAATTCCAAGCGATTTTCGGGCAATGACTTTCACAGAAAAAACGCACCACTATCCCATCCAAGACCGCCTTCCGCAAGAAGCATTCATCAACGATAGCCAAGACAGCATCATCGGCATACGCCATACCACCGACCACTTCGCACCTGACCAACTCGAAGATTACAAACAAAACGTATTTGACAAAAACTTCAACACGTCCAATTTTCAAAACTACCAAAGCAGCATCATCGAAACCAGAAAAACGTCCTATATTTTCACATCATACACACTTGTGATGGACGAACCGCTTTTTGTGATGAATTTGGTCGGAAGCCATAAAGCGACTATGTTATTTGTAACCTTCTCTTGTCCCGAAAAAGAAAAAATGCAATGGAAAGCTAAGATAGAGCAGACTTTTAAACAAGTCAGGATGAAAGATTCAGAATAATGCTGAAACTCTTTAGGAACGCGAAATAAATAAATTTGCTTTCTTGATTGAGAGAGTTTGTTCTCAGTTTGGGCTTTGAAACCCGCATAAATGTTGATATTTTCAGGGTTTTAAAGTGCAAAATGAGAACAAAATATCCTATCAAGAAGGTAAAGTTATTTTTTTCGCGTTCCTTACTGACCACCAAAAACTTAAATTCAACCTCAAAATAAATCTTCACACCTGTTTACATTTCAAAATAAAGAGAATGTAAAGTAAAATCCCCAAGTACCAAAGTATCAAATTCCCAAACCCCAATCGCCCGATGCCCATGATATTCACACCTGATTTTGTCCTTTTGGGATTTGTTTTTTGAATTTTGGTATTTCCAATTTGGTCTCGGCGCAGCCGAGAGGAATTTAGAATTTGAAAACTCATAATATTATGGCAACAGCAAAAGCAAACGTCATTGTAGGCGGTAGAAAAGTAGATCCATATCACGTATCTGTCCAACAGAGATGCGACTGGCATCATCAATTTGAGATTGCCGTTTCTACTGAAAAAATCGAGGGCTTGAACAGCCTGACTATCGACAATTCGGTGGACTATATCGGTCAAACTGCCGAATTGTCGATTGATTGTGCGGATGGTACATTTAAGTTTAAAGGCTTGATTACCAGCGTACATATCGACAGGTCATACACAGGCGATAGCCTCGTTATTCTTTCCGGTCATAGCCCCACGTATCTGCTCGAAGATGGCGTAGGAACGAAGTCTTACGAAGAAAAAGACCTTGCGGCGATAGCCAACGAAATACTTGGTTCCTATCCCTCTAACCTCCTCAATCCCAATGTGTCGCCTCAATACACTACGCCCATCCCTTATGTCGTCCGTTATAAAGAAACTAATTATCAATTCCTTGCGCGTCTTGCTGCTATTTATGGTGAATGGTTTTATTATGATGGAGAAGGATTAGTATTTGGTAAATTACCGAATCCGGAAAGTGTCACCGTCACACTGGGTAAAGATTTGGATTCCTTTGACTACGGTGTACGTATGCGCCCGTCGAAATTCAAATACCAATTTTACAACTACATCGAAAACCGTATGGTGGAGAATACCTCGACGAGCTTCAAGCCCGGTTGGCTCGACAATTACGGCAAAAAAGCCCTTGATGCAGCAGATGGTATCTTTCCCAACGAACCCACCAATCCCGTATGGCACGACGCACCCAATGACGCACTCATCAAGCACCTCGCCGAAGCACACAGGGGTTCTATATTGAGTGACTCGGCATTTTTTAAAGGGCAAAGCACCCACGCAGGCATCAAGCCGGGCGCACGCATACAAGCCAAAGGCATCAACAAAATCGGCAAAGCAAATGTACCCGGAATGATTGGTAATTTCCGCATTACAGCCGTCACTCACCATTTGGATGCCAATAAAAATTATCGCAATACCTTCGAAGCAATTCCGATGACCGTGACTGCTCCTCCGATGAATAGAAATGTAGTGAAACCGGAAGCGGAATCGCAAGTGGCAGTAGTTAAGGAAAATAATGACCCCGACAAACTCGGTAGAATACGGGTGCAGTTTAAATGGCAGACAGGAAGCGAAATGACCCCGTGGATACGCCAAGTCACCAATTATGCAAGTGGCGACAGAGGTACATATTTTGTACCTGAAATAGGCGACGAAGCCTATATGGATTTCGAGCAAGGCAATCCTGACCGCCCATATATGGTAGGTGCGAAATATCATGTCAATACGCCGCCCGAATTTTTTGACCCTGATAATAATTTAAAAGCCATTAAAACACGTAGCGGACACACGGTTTTATTTAGCGATGAAGCAGGTGCTGAAAGTATTACCATCAACGACAAGAATGGAAATAAATTTTATATTGACACCGTAGCAAATAGTATAACGGTGACAGCATTGGAAGATATGACATTTAATGCGAAAAATATGCATATCAATGTGGGGGAAAGTATGAACACCAATGTCGGAGAAAACATGACCACCGATGTTGGGCAAAACAAAACACTCTCTGTTGGTGAAAATAGTGACGAGACAGTTGGTGCCAACAAAACTGTTACTGTTACGGGAGATAAAACAGGTACCGTGAGTGGCAATCATACCGATACCATCACCGGAAAATTAACAATGAGTAGTAGTGCGGATGTCTCGGTAAGTGCAGCCTCTAATACAGATATTAGCGGAGGTGCGAAGGTAAGTGTAGGTGGGGCAGATATTCGTGTGAATGGTAGCAGTACGATACGGGTATCATCGAGTGATACAGATATTATCTAACTCAAGTTGCGGATAAACCGCAACAGTTGATAGTTCGAGGTTCATAGTTTATAGAAAATGTGAAATTCGTCAAAAAATTATGTTTTCCTATGAACTATGAACTGCCAACTATGAACTAAGTTGCGTTTCTGCAACTTGAATTATCTAACCAAACAAAAGCAGTGATTATTATGGCAGATCCGTTAGAATATGTCGTTAAGAATGCGATTATGATGTGTGACAAAGGGGCTGCGCCCGGAATGTTCACACCTACATATAACATGACCACTAAGGTAAATGGCTGTTTGGTTTCGACCAAAGCCGATAAAATTCCTTTGGTCAATATCCCTACTTTTGGTGCTTGTGCTTGTAAGGGTGGCGCACCATGCACACCGACTCCTATAGAGTGGATGGATACCTACAAAGCCAAAGTCAAAGGGCAGGAAACCGTACTTTTTAGATGCAACCTACCTTGTGCGAGTGGTGGTAAAGTGGAGTTTCTCACAAGTGGACAAATCCCACTTCCTGATGGAGAAATGGACGCACTGATGGAAGAGTTTGCTGAACCGGAAGATGAAGGTGGCTGGGGTTTTTGGGATACTGTAGAACTCTTACCTGTGGTCGGAAGTATTACAGGAATGGTACGAGAAGGCGCAAAAGGTAACTGGGGAATGGTAGTGCTCAATGCCGGATTTTTGGCGATGGATGTAGCAGGTGTCGTAAGTTTTGGTTCCACTACGGCGGCATCTACAGCCGCAAAAGCAGGCGTAAAAGCAGGTATTAAAGCTACAGCAAAAGCAGCCGCCAAAGGTGGGATGAAGCAACTGACAAAGGGAGCCGCCAAGAATTTTGCAAAAGCAGTTGCAAAAAGCATTGACAATATCGCTTTGAAAACGCTTAAAATTTGTGTATTTGCTTGTTTTCCCGAAGGTACGCCTATTTCTGTGAAAGACGGTTATAAAAATGTAGAAGATATAGAGGTTGGTGATTTGGTATGGGCATTTAATGAAAAAACAGGCGAAAGTGACCTCAAACCCGTCGTCAATACCATGCAAAATGAGGTAGATACTACGGTAAAAATTACCCTCGAAGACGAAGTGATTGAAAGTACTGTAGAACATCCCTTCTATACGCGAGGCGGTTGGAAAGATGCAGCAGACCTAAGCACTGAAGATGAAGTGAAAACAAAAGACGGCAATTGGAGTTATATTAAAAAAGTAGCTTTTAAACATCAGAAGAAAAAAGTTTATAACTTTGAGGTTGGCGATTGGCATACGTATTTTGTGGGGACTTGGGAGTGGTTGGTGCATAATGCAACGAAATGCGTTTCAGCCATAGCTAAAAAGGTGGGCAATAATACCTATGATTTAGTGTTGAGGTATAAACCGGGATGGTCCGCGCAGCAAAAAGCAGCAGCTCGTACTAAGGCTAAAGCACTAAGTAAAGCCAAGACCCGTATTGTAAAAAAACCTGCCAGAAAAGCAGGCACTCGAAGAACATTCACCAAAAAAGGAGGTAAAGTCAAAAAAGGACAAGATGTAGATCACACGATAGAACTACAACTCGGAGGTGCAGATAATTTTTCTAATATGGATGCTTTGGACTCTAGTGTAAATAGAAGTTTTGGAAGCCAAATCCGAAATGCTACAGATAAACTTCCGGCAGGAGCCAACATTAGAAACGTAACAATTAATTAAATATGTTAGAGCAAATAAATAAAAAATATAATATATTAAAAGTTCTCCCGAATGAAGCAATCTCCAAAGCAGACTTCGAGGAAGAATATCAGTCATTTGATTTTTTATACGGCTTCATTGCTGAAAATGGTGGGAAAATCTATGAAAATGGCATGTTACAGTTCTTTTCGTTTCAAAAAGCATTAAAGTGGACGAAACTTGTTACAAATAACTATTTTACAGAGCTTAAAAATCAAATTTTCTGTTTTGGTATCACATGGCAGGGCTGTATTCTTGCCGTAGATAAAGACAATCAATCAATTTATTTATTTGATCCTGCGACTTGCGAATATTTTGCATTGGAAGATACTTCAATTGAAAAATTTTTTAAATATGATTTTGTGGAAATTGAGGACGAAGTAATATACCCAGAAGATTTCAGAGAATCTCTGTCCTATTTAAAAATTAATAACTTAGACTCAGATAAAAGCGTAGGGTACAAAATTTCTCTTTTCTTGGGTGGAGAAGATAATTTTGAGAATTTAGAAATTGCAGATACAGAAGTTATGTGGGAGTTACAAATTCAAATTGCAGAAGGTATCAATGAAACCCCATAGTGCAATAAGAGTATCCTTATCCTCAATAACTTGAATGACTACTGGGTAAATTTTGATAAAAACGATGAAAATCTGGAAACTACACGCCAACAACACCCAAACCGCGTCCATATACATTCGCACATACGAAGAAGCCGATTATTACAAAGAAGTATTTGAACAACAATTCAATACCTCAAAAAAAATAGGCAACAACTGGCAGGATACCCTCATTTACAATATCGCGGATGCTGATTTTGGTAAATTTTTGTTTTCGGGAAAAGAAATATGGATATGCTCCGAAAAAGCTAAAGCACTCATAGAGCCTTTGCTTCAGGAGCATGTCGAATTTCTCCCTCTGCTTCTACGCGAACAAGCCCACAAAAAAATCTCCCGTCTCAAGCAAATATTCCAACGAAAAGCCCATAAACCCGTCATTCAAATGATCCCCGAAATTCCCTACTACATGCTCAATATCACCAATATCCAATCTTCAGAAATTATTGATAATGAGCAATCTGATATTGGCACGGATGCTAATGGCAATATTTACATGGTCGAACAACTCGCTTTTTATCCACAAAAAATCCAAAATAACCATCTCTTTAAAATTGATAATAAAGGGACATACTTCAAGTCTGCAACCTTCATTTCCGATGAATTAAGAAACATCATCGAAACCAACTATCTCACAGGAATCACCTTTATCAAAAGACCACAGCATGAAGGCGGCACACTCATCTGGCAAAACGAATATACTTCTTTAGGGTGAGAATTGGACTTTTTGACGTGAGGGATTTTGTGCTTTTCCGATAGCTATCGGAATTGCTTTGAGATTGGGTCTCGGTTAAACCGAGAGGATAAATAACCGATTTCAAAGTGAAAAATAAGTGCAAAAGCCACCGTCAAAATGTTCGATTCTTACCCTAAAGAAGTATAAACTTGCAAAACCCAAAACAAACCCTTAATTTAGCCATATATTTTGTCAAAAAATCAAAAATCAAAAATCAAAAATCAAAAATCAAAAATCAAAAATCAAAAATCAAAAAATGCCCACATACTATCCCGTTCCGTTTCCATTCGATAAAATCCTTGCAAAGAAGGAGCGACTCAAAACCGAGTCCTTAGAATCGTCTATACGCGACAACATCCGCTTCTGCATCATGACGCGTCTAGGCGAATTTGCCTATGACAAACGCTTAGGATTCGAAATGTGGGAACACGACAAAAAAGTATTTTACCACGAAAAAGAACCCTATTACGAAGAAGAAGTAGAGATAGTCTATAAGGGATTAATGGAAAATTCCACTGCCCGAAAAGACTTCACCAAAGCCCTCAAACAACTCGTCGCAAAAAACGAATTGCGCCTTGAACAAGTTGAAGCCTCCTTCGAATTCAAAGCCATTGGCGACAAAAAAGGACATGGTTCGATTTACCAACGTCGCATCGAAATCACCGTCAGAGGCAGAATAAAAAGCACCGGCAGACAACTCAATCCGCCATTCATCATGGAAATCCTCTATTCGCCATTCCGCGTCGAAAGCAACTTGTAAGCGGTTGACGGTTGACGGTTGACGGTTGACGGTTGACGGAAGTTGCGCGGTTTGAATTTTGTGTAAGAATATTTTTCGTCAAAAAAACGTAAAAAAACCTCGCATCAGAACCGTCAACCATCCACCATCCACCATCTACCGCCCAAAACATTTGCAAAAAAAATAAATAAACGCTACTTTTGATACGTAGATAAGAAAATCGTGTGCGTATGGTCGCCGTCCACCGTCCACCGTCCACCATCAACCGTCCACATGACTAAAGAAGAAATAGCCAAGGCCCTACTCCGCCAAGCGGGTTACTATTGGGACAAGGAAAACGAAGATACCGTCAACCCCATAGACCCCGATACCTATGACCCTGCCGTAGATAAAATCTTCAAAGCCAATGCCGTAGAACTCGAAAAACTCTATGCCGAGATAGGCGTATCGCAGCAACGTGTCGTTATGGGTTTATCACGGACGCTAGTACCGGATAGCTCCTTATTGCCTTTTCCGGCGGTCACAGTGGCACAGTTGAACACCAAATTTGCACGTATTGAAATCACGCCGGAAGACAGCTTTATGATTTCCGGGCAAGACGATACGGGCGACAAGCACGACTACTATTTCACCACGCTTTTTGAGCATCAATTTCCAAGCTGCCAACTCAAATACGTCATCACCAATTCGGAGGCTATAAGAGTCGAAACCGACAAACTACAAGCCATCAAAGACAAAAATGCCCCGCCCGGTTTCAAAGACACCAAACACATTTGGATTGGCTTAGATATTAATAAAAGTACCGACCCCGACGACCACCTGATTTTTTTCTTGGGCAATAAAATTGTCAATGAATTTGACCGTCATTACGCTGTCTTTTGCAGTACCGAAGGCAAACATCGCAGCACTTGGAAAATCAATGGCAAAGATGAACTCGAACTCCAAGTCCACAAAGGACTCGAACACTTCCTCGACGATGCCGCCAAAGCCAAACCCAAAGATGCCACCACCAACCTCCTCAATGCCCTCAAAGTCCCTTACGCCTATGAACAACAGGTATTTACGCGATTCAAAGGCAGCTTTTTGACCCTCAAAAACCTGCCTGACAATCTCGAAATATATAAAAGCCCGACTCCGCCACTCGGTGAGGACACACATTTTGAAATTCCACAAAAAGAACCATTGCTTTGGATTCGCTTGGATTTTCAATTGCCGATTCCCAATAAATTTTTCCTCAAAAACCGCCTTTATGTCAATTGTGTGCCGGTACTTAATCGGAAATTAATTCAGCGAAATGTCTCTAAATCCGATTTTGACCGCATCTTGCTCCCGATGCCGACACAGGATTACTTCCTGTCTGTCAATAAGATATGGGACGAAACCGAAGAAACAGGCTACGAGCGCGTCGATATTCTCAACCCCGACGACCAGCATGGCTCATACGTAGTACGCACGGGCGATAGCGTCCGCCGATTCAATCAACACGATGCCTCCAAACAGATTTATCGCCTCCTCGAAACCATCCAAGAAGAACACACTTCCTTCAAAGAAGGCGGTATCAATCGCCTCAAAGAAGACTTCGACGTGATAGACAAAGCCATGAACCGCATCCGCAAAGAAATGTACGACGATTACTATCAAAAAGGATTGCGTACCGACTACTTTGCGGTGGCAAATTTCCGTTCGGCAGCACTCGCGATTTATTATAATTATTGGGAATCACAAGGCGATGCCCTCAACCATTTTCGCGATAGAAATGACCTCGAAGTACGGTCTGTGGATGTGCGCGGCATCAAAGGCTCGACCATCATTCCGATACAAGAGGGTAGGGGAGAGCTACGCGAAGAAGACTACATTAACCTGCTCAAAGAAGCTATTTTATCCAGAAATAAAATCATCACAAAAGGCGATATTGAACAATATTTCCATCGTTACAAAGACAGTATTGAGGTCGTCAATATCAGCCGCGAATTATCCATTAATCAACAAACACAAGAATACGAGCGTGTTATTTTAGTTCAATTAAAATTAATTCGTAAAACAAAGAAAGACAATGAGGTAAAAGAGTTTATGACGGCAAGACTCCAAAACGAACTCAACGCAATGACCACGTTTTTTACGCCGATAAAGATAATTTTTATATAGAAAAATATTAAAAATGTAAAATGTAAAATAATAAATGTAAAATGTAAATCCCGATAACTACCGGGATGTAGTACGTGTACGAAATATTTATATTTTTATATTTGTTAATAAATTTAAAATCAAATAAATACGAAAGAAACACCTTAGTCTCGCGTCCTACAACTTTTACATTTTGAATTTATTATTTTACATTTTACATTAAAAAAACATCAACTATTGAGCATTAATCTACAATCGCTGCTGGACACTATCTCTATCAAATTAGAGACAGACATTCTATTTGAATGTTTCGCCGGATTGGTGGCGGATAGTGATGCCTATGAAGAAAATGAAATCCACATTTTACCCACCCATAATTTCAGAAGAAATTATCGCAACGACATCACCGAACTCAAACAACTGCTCATTGAAGACGAAAAAAACGATTACGAAGAAGAACGCATCCTGAATATCCACACCAGCCGCACAGGAATTTTGGATTATTTGCCGGAAGCCTTCTTTGAACAAAAACCCTTCAAACTCAAAGACGAAAGCATCGAAAAATGGCAAAAACGCCTTGACGAATACTGGAAAAAACTCCCGGAAAAAACCGAAAGCGCGCAGCGATTTTTCCGTCCATTAGAAATTGAATACAACAAAATCCGGGTGCGACGCGAGCGCAGCGAAGTCAATTTATTGAAAGATAATAACCCTTTATTGGAGAAAATTTGGCGACAATTTCCTATTGACACATTGCCACAAAGACGCTTTGTAAGTACTTTACATTTATTGACTTATGTAGTTGGCGATGAGTACAAAACCAAGTATCTGATTGAATATGTATTGGGCAAAAAAATCAATTTAGAATTTGGTGTAAGAGAAAAAACCGAACTACCCGACGACCTAAAACCCACTATCGGCAGCAAGGGCTTGGCATTGGGTTTCAGTTCAAATATTGGCAGTGATATTTACGAATATGCCCAAACTTGTACATTCACAGTGATGGATTTGCAAAAACGCGAATTTTTCGAGTACCAAGACGCCGAAACCGTACCCGGAAAACTGCTGACCACTATCGAAAAATACTATTTCCCACTAGATGTAGAAGTCAACTT
>CALHBW010000249.1 GCA_937930625.1 uncultured Saprospiraceae bacterium
ACATTAAATACCACATTCGACGTGACAAGCAGACGATAATTTTTGATATAAGAAAGTAGCTCTCGGAACATGAAAAATGAGTAGATGAGAAAATGAATAAATGAGTAAATGAGGTGCTGCATTTACTCATTTATTCATCTAATCATTTACTCATTTTTTATCAATAAACAGATAGGGCGAATACAATAAAAACAATAATTGCAACAGCGAGAACCATCAAAATGAATTGGATGCGATAGCGATATACATCAAATAAAAGCTCCACTACTTCGCGCCATTCCAAGCCTTTGACATGCGATTCTCTGCCCAAGACGAGGTACTTTTTGCGTCCGCCTTCCTGCCATTTATCGCCGTGTTTTTTCAAAATAAAAAAATCATCGTTAATGAAAATGCGCTCATACAATTCGTATTTCACCCCCATTTTCAGCGTGATGATACTAGACCCCGGCCCATCAGGTCGCGTCCAATTGCCTTTGGTAATATCTCCATCAATGGAAACCATATAATCGGCTCCGCTTGCGGCATTAAAAAGGTCGTGTTCGCTGTCTCTCTTTTTGAGAATATGTACGACTACATTCAAAAAATTGTCTTTATCGCTCACCTCGCGCCAGAGTTTTTCGGTGTAATATTCTTCCTCATACAAATCCTCACTATACGGCGCGACCTTAGGGATGATGTAGTCGATATACTCATCTAAGGACTCGTAATGCGGCATTTCTGACCGCAACGGGCGAAATAAAAACTCTATATATGGAATATTCACACTGCAAATGTACGATTTTTCCCTATTTTTGCCGTAACCCAGACATTCTTGTCTGGCATTTTCTCACGAATCCCTCTACTACAGACAAGAATGTCTGTGTTACGTTATGAAATTACTGGAAGGAAAAATAGCACTCGTCACAGGCGCATCACGCGGTATCGGACGGGCAATCGCAACCCGATTTGCAGAGGAAGGAGCGCATGTAGCGTTCACCTATTTGTCGTCCGAAGAAAAGGCGAAGGCATTGGAAGAAGAACTCAAAGCAATGGGCAGCAATGCAAAAGCATATCGCTCGGATGCAGGCTCGTTTGAGGAAGCCGAAGCACTCGCAAAAGCCGTTTTAGAAGATTACAAACGCATTGATGTATTGGTGAATAATGCCGGTATCACGCGAGATAATTTGTTGCTTCGGATGAATGAAGAACAGTGGGACCAAGTACTCACAACGAACTTAAAATCAGTATTTAACCTGACTAAACACGCTATGCGTTCCATGTTGAAACAGCGTGAAGGGTCGATTATTAATATCACTTCTATCGTTGGTTTGACGGGCAATGCAGGACAGGCAAATTATGCGGCATCAAAATCCGGCGTCATTGGTTTTACAAAGTCCGTCGCACAAGAAATTGGTTCGCGTGGGATTCGTTGTAATGCCATTGCGCCCGGTTTTATCGAAACAGAAATGACCGACAAACTCGGCGATAATATCAAGGAAGCTCTCCTCGCAGGGATTCCCATGAAGCGCATGGGACAAGCTAATGAAGTTGCAGACGTAGCAGTATTTCTTGGTTCGGATATGTCCACTTATGTATCGGGGCAAACCTTGAGTGTGTGTGGGGCAATGTACCGATGATTTTAGTGATTTTTGATTCAGTGATTTTTGATTTTTGATTGAATTTTGCTTCGCAAAATTGTAAACGTGAAATTCGTTTGATGATTCAATCAAAAATCAAAAATCCCCAAATCAAAAATGACTCAATCCAAAATACATTAGCCCTAAAAACACCAATCCACCGAAAATATACCCGCCAACGACATCCGTGAGAAAATGTTTTTTCAAAAAAATACGCGAATAACCCACCACAAAAATTACTGCTAAAAAGAGCAATCGAAAGCCAACATTGGGCGCGAGATATGCCAAAGTCAAATACACTACCGCAATACGAGAAGAGTGCAAACTCGGAAAACTTCCCGCGTCGATTTTCTCCAACGCATTAGAATATTTCTGCCCGTCAGGGCGTGGTTTGTGGAAGAATAATTTGATGAGAGAACCTACTAACTCATTGACAAACAACGCAATGAGCAGCATTTTATATTCGGGCGTCCAGCGAAGGAAGCATAAGGGAACGAGGAGCAAAATGATAGGATTGGCAAGCGAGGTGAGGTCGCGCATCCATTCGCCGAATTTATATTTACCGAAATTCATATTCTGCGTTCTTAGTTCGTCGTTTTTGTGTGAAGCAAGTCGTCTGACGATGCTTACTCTTGACTATTTTCGATTATTTTAATTTCGATTGATTTTGTAAAACCCCAATCGGCAGACGACAGGGATACGCTTTACGCTATCAATTTCCAATTATTTCTAAAGAAAATATAGCCTGAATACAGTGTCAATGCCAGCGTAGCTGCAAGCGCGATGTACATGGTGTATATCAAAGCATAATGGTAGTAAGTCGGGTAGTATATTTTACACATAAAAATCAGGTAAATGTAGCCGATACTACCCATTTGAAGGACGGTTTTGAGCTTACCGCTTTTGACGGCTGCCACGACTTTACCTTGCTCCAAAAAGCTAAAACGATACGCCGTAATGACCAATTCGCGAATGATAATCGGCAATACCCACCAAAAAGAATACATCCCCAAGTAAGCAAATATCGAAAGGGTCAGCAATACATATACCTTATCGGCGATGGGGTCGAGGATTTTTCCGAGCTTGGTGACTTCGTTGTATTTGCGAGCCAACCAACCATCAAGCCAATCAGTAGAAACCGCCGTGATACCCAAAATACCTGCCGCCACACGTACCCAAAAATCGCCATAAATGATCATAAACGGCACACATAGGCTAATCACTATTCTGATGGAGGTAATGAAATTAGGCAAGTTGAAATTTCTCATTTGAATACTACAACAAAATATAAGGTGTATATGTTGGAGTGAAAATCTTAGGAACGCGAAAAAAATAACTTTACCTTCTTAACAGGATATTTTGCCCTCATTTTGCACTTTGAAACTCTGAAAATATTAACATTTATGCGAGTCCCAAAGCCCAAACTGAGAATAAACTCTCTCAGTCAAGAAAGCAAATTTATTTATTTCACGTTCCTAATAAAAGTCACCCATATGGTGTTTTATATTTTTACTCCCAATTCTAACAAGCTGCTCTTCAATTGTTCGGGATTGTGAAAATGTATCGCATGAATGCCCAATGCGCGAGCAGCTTCGACATTTTTAAAATTGTCATCAATAAATACGGCTTCAGAGGGGCTAATGTTGTATTTTTCGAGGGTATATTGATAAATTTCAGGATAAGGCTTCCTCATTTTCAATGCACCGGATACGCTGATGCCCTCAAACCATTTCAAAAAATCGTATCGCGCTTGTGCAATAGGAAAGGTTTCCGCACTCCAATTGGTAATAGCATAAATGCGATACTTTTGGCTGTCTTTCAACTCACGAAAAATCTCAACTGTACCCTCAATTACCCCCGTGAGCATGGTTTCCCATTCACCATAATACAACTTGATAAGGTCTTCATATTCAGGATATTCTGCAATTTTTATACGCGTAGCTTCGGCGATAGTTCTACCTGCATCTTGTTCCTCATTCCAATCCATCGTACAAATATTATCGAGAAACCATTGGGCTTTTTCTCTGTCGCCATCGAAGGCTTTGAGGTAAGGAATGATAGGACTCCAACAGATGAACACACCGCCGAGGTCAAATAGAATAGTTGTAATCATGCGTTTAATGGATAATGATTAATGGATAACGGATAATTATTTACGACAACAATATTTTCGCTACACGAAAATTAATCACTATCCATTAACTGTTATATATTAACACAAAGATAATAAATAACCTAATATTGCGCCGCCCAAAACGATAAATGCACTATTTACTTTTTTGAATATAAAAACGACGACCAAACTCGCAATAAGAATCAGGATAGTTCGCCAATCGGTCAGCGTATCTTTTGCCATTTCAATACAAACGGCAGCTATCAGAGCAACTGCTGCTACATTGACGGCATCAAGGATGGCTCTGATGATTTTGGATTGTCGCATTTTGGGTATCAGTGGATTCAAAATTAATACGAAAAGAAATGAAGGGAGAAAAATACCAATAGTCGCGGCTATCGCTCCGGCTAATCCGTTCATTTGCCAACCGATAAATGTGGCTGTGGACAGCACAGGTCCGGGTGTCATTTGCCCTATCGCGACGGCATCAATTAGGGCTTGTCGGGTCAGCCATCCGTTGGCGACCAATTCTGTATCAAGGAAAGCAAACAAGACGTAGCCGCTACCATAAAGTATCGCGCCGACTTTCAGGAAGGTGAGCAATATTTTGAGCGTACTAACTTGCAGAGGTTCAGTGATTTGAAACAATAAAAACGGAATAATTCCGGTGAGCGTATTCGTATTTTTTTTGATAAAATAAAGTAATAATCCCAACAAAGCAGCTCCGAAAAGCGCAGCAATTTCATTGACGCCCAACAAACAAGCCACGCCTGTAATGATACCCAAAATCGCTAATTCCACGTTTTTTACTGCCTTTTTTCCGAGTCGATATGCTGCCATGATAATGATGGCGATGACGGCGGGTTTGATACCATAAATGAAGGGTTCGACTTGCGGTAATTGACCATATTTTTGATAAAACCACGCAAAAATAGCCGTAATCACCACCGCCGGAAAAATAAAACAAGCTCCTGCCACAAACAAGCCTTTCCAGCCGCCACGTTCGTGTCCGCAGTGCATCGTCATTTCCGTAGAGTTGGGCCCGGGAATGAGGTTGGTCGCGCCTATGAGGTCAAGAAAATGCTCTTCGGTCATCCATTTTCTTTTCTTGACAACTTCCTCTTCCATCATCGCAATATGAGCTGCCGGACCGCCAAATGCAATCAATCCCAATTTGAAGAATAACCCCGCGATTTCTTTTAAATTACCTTTTTTGGACATACATTTCTATATATTTTTTTCCTAATTCCTGCGTAAATATTTCCGCGCCTGTTTCGTTGAAATGTTTTTTATCAAACCAATATTTATTATGATAAAAATGAGGAAATTCTTGAGGATAGGCAAGGTTAATACGGTTTTCTATGGGAATTTGATGGAATGTAGGCAGTAATTCCGAGCGTTTGGGTACTAATACAAATATAAGCGTATAATTTTGATGGTCAGCCATTTCGATGAGTTGGTTGATTTTTTGAAGATGAGGTGTACTATGTGTGAGGCTGTCTTTTCGGGCAATTTGGTAGCTGTTCATTTCGGCTTCAAAGGAAGTTTGCGTGGTATCGTATTGCGCCAAAAATTCTGCATGTCTTTTGACCAATCCTTTAGTCTGAAGGGCAGATTTATCGAGAGAAATAAAACCGTCTTTTGTCTCGCCAAGTGCGCGGGTGTCGCGGTCGCTTTGTCCGAGTAAGGAGAGGAGCATTTCACGGGAATGATTATGTTTGAATAGATTATCCAGAAAACTTAATCTTAAATTATTGAGGTGATTCGCAGCCGCCTCGTCTGACACCTCAAAGGTGTCCGACGAGTTTTTACTTGGGTTTTGTGGCGCGAACTCACCTTGCACTTTTGAAGTACAAGGTGAGTTTTTGCGTTCGTTTTTGTATTCATTTTTTACCAAAGAAAAATAATGATAATTGAGAAAATAATTGGAACGAACAGTGTGTAAATTTCTATCCGCAATTGGGACAAAAGGCTGCAATTCGATAAGAATGTAAGTGGGTTGTACAGCTTTTTTTTGTATAAAATTTTCTAATAAATAATAAGATTCAGGATTGAACGTAGCGCGATAACCGAGATTGAATGAACGAGTTGCGCCTTGCGTATGAGCATCAAAAACATCGGGCATCACTTGCCGATAAATACGACTCGACCCAAAGAAAAAGACATTAAACGAATCACGTTGCTCATCCAAAAATTCCATTTTGGCAGCATAGCCCGGATTGCCCCAATAATAAGGCAATGCGGCAGACATCAACCACAAAACCAACCAAAGCAGAAGCGCGAACAGCGCGATACGCACGAGGATTTTTTTCACTTGGCAAAGATAAGGAACGCGGCAAATAAGAAGTACTCTTCCGGGTAATAAGGGAACACGAAAAATCGGTTATTGGTTGATAGTTCATTGAGATGATTCAAGTGAATCGGTTCTTCAAACGATATAATAAACCAACCAAAATAGCTCCCAAGATTACCCACCAAACGATTGTTGAATACGGCAAGGAACCAGCCCCCACATTCCCCACATGAATGAAAGCTGCCCAATGATGCGGATGCGCCTCACGCATATTTTCAACGCCATTTCGGAAATCAAGTTTTGCCATGCGAAGTGCTTCGTCGGGCGATAGATTTTCGTTCATTTTTCGATGAAAATTGACCATCAAATCACTCGTTGAAGCAGATATTACTGCCCATTGACTCATCACGATACTCGCCACGCCTTTGTATGCAAAACTCCAACCAAGACTTAGCACACCTTCGCCACGATTTAGTTCACCAAGTCCTGTCTCACAGGCACTTAGCACGACTTGCCTTGCTGCCCATTGTCGCGCCTGAATATCTTTTTGCGTCACTACATCGCCGCCGTAAAGATAGATTTTGCCTTCTCCTTCGCCTTGTGTGGCGTGTGAGGCAATGTGCAGCACGTCCGCGCCTGTACCTGTCGTTAAAAATGCCTCGCGTGTGGCATTTTCTCCCAGTAAGGTATTGCCTTTATAGAGTGTTCTTAGGGTATTAATTTCCGTCTTATTATCAGGTAAAGGCATCAAATCGGGCGTCCCGAAATCTGCACCAAATATAGGCGCGACTCCAAGAAAATCGCGAGATTTCTCCCTTCGATTCATATTCCGCAGTGAGTACGCCGAATTGCAGGAATACAAATAATTGACGGTGAAATCATTGATAAGATAAGGTAGTGTTTGGAAATTTTCGTTGGCAGCAGGAGCAGTCAACAGGGCTTCAAATACGACATAATTTAACCTGCCATCAGGTATGAGAATCAGTTTTTCTGTGTTTTTATTTAAATGATTCAAAGCAGGCGCGATTATGGTTTTGTACAATTCGTAAGCAGGTGGAGCGAATTGGGAAATGGTACTTTTGGGGTCTTTTACGGCTTGATTAAAATCATTTATTTCACCCTGAAAATCAGTATTTAATGCAATTTTATCCGCGTAAATATTTTTTTTATTTATGGTAAAAATATATAACAAATCATCCGTCAAAAAATACTCAATCAAAGCTGTTTTCGGACTGATGATTTTTTGTTGTACGTCATTTAAAGTGATAAAATCAGCGTCATATTTCCGGTTAAAATATTCGGGATATTTCTTTTCAAATGACTTTACAAGGCGTTCTTTTTCTCGATTCAAATATTGAATAAGGACATTGAGGCTATCTTTTTCGCGTTCTTCGGCATCAAAATAAGTGATTTCATTTCGCCGAATATCAATGGTCAATTGGTCTTCTTTTTTGCGGTCATTTTCATCTAAAATTGTACGCGCCGATTGTTCGGAAAGGCTTTGCCAAAGCAAGACCGCCCGCGCTCGCTCCGCAAAATGAAAAGCGCGTTCGGGCTGTCCGGCTTCGAGTGCTACTTCGATGGCTTGGGCATACATTTGATGTGAACGCGCTATCCAATCCAATTTGGAAGCATCCGTAATCAAATCTCTATAAAATCGGCTAATCCATTCATCCAAGACATTATACGTATCAAAAGCTAAAGTCAGATAACTGCTTTCGCCACTTGTTTTGTACGCCTCAAAAGCTGTTTGTGCTTTCAAATCCAATACGCGAATCAGGTCAGTTTTGGAGTAGATAAATTCATTTTTTGAGAGTGTAGGATTCTCCGCAATATCCGCTTCACGAAAATTATCGCTAAGATGAATGAGTGCATTTTGGAATTGGCAGAGAGCTTCTTCGCGGTCATTCTTTTGTGCATAGTTTTCTCCCAGATTTTCGTAATTGGCGGCATAGTCGTAATAAAACCCTTGCTCGTACCACGCTTTTTTAAGTTTCAAAGAAGTATTTAAGGTATCAATTGCTGTGTCGTATTGTTCCAATGCAGTATATGAAGTTGCCATATTGTTGAGCGCATCGGCTTTGAGTGCATCATTCGTGCTGATACTCAATGCTTCACGATACATCTCAAGTGCTTTTTCGTGCTGCTCCAACCAACCATAGGCATTGCCCATATTGATATAGACATGCACCATACGTCTCGTGGATTTTTTGTTTTTTTTGTATAATTTAATTGCTTTTTCCCCCTCATTTATCGACTGTAACAAACGTACAGAATCGCGTGTTTCTGCGAGTGTGTTACAGAGTGAATTGTGGGCATGAGCAAGGCGTGAATCGGAAGCAGATTTTATTTGTGTCGCAATTTTTCCGTAAAAAACAGCTTGCTCAAACTCTCCCATTTTTGTATAAATATCTCCGATGTGTCGATAAATAGTCGTAGAATCATTGCCACTTTTTGTACCTTTTGTATCGTCTGCAAGGCGCAGATATTCAAGTCCGCGTTCCAGAAATTCTAACTCTTTATACGCCAATCCAATATTGCGATATGATTTCCAGAGGAAATCATCGTTGATGCGTTTTCGTTCGGCAGCGGCTTTTTCATGCCATTTAATTGCCTCTAAATCATCATTTTGTACTGCTTGATAAAAGACTCCGATTTGATGATAACAACAGGCTTTGAATGAAGGTGAAAAGACATCCGAGGAGTTGAGTGTATCAATGACTTGCTGCATTTCTTGGGCATTAAGGCGATAATTTTTGCATTTACACAGGTCTTTTTCGGCACATTCATAGATAGGTGGAAATTGTGCCGTCAAAATTAAAGGAGAACAACATAGCAAGAAAATAAGGTATCGCATTCTCGTTTTTTACAAAAATACGCTTTATTTTAATATTTTGTATTGTCTAGAAAACGCAGTGTGTATAACAAATTGCACAAACTATCTCACGCAGAGAACGCGGAGTTCGCAGAGATTTTGATTATCAAAAGTGAATATTACACACTGATTGGTTCAAAATTTTCCGTATTTCATAGTATAAAAGTTGTCAGACGAATCCTTTGCTTAAAGTGAATATGGTATCAAATAACCGAAGCATTTTATAACAACATTCGTCTGACAACTAC
>CALHBW010000250.1 GCA_937930625.1 uncultured Saprospiraceae bacterium
CCCGAAGGGCAATTGACGGGCAAGGTGCGCTACCAACCTTTCGGTATCGTGCTACTGGATGAAATCGAAAAAGCGCACCCGACGGTACACGACCTCCTGCTGCAAGTCCTCGACGACGGGCGACTCACCGACAGTCTCGGACGCACCACCGATTTTACGAATACGATTATTATAATGACCTCAAATGTAGGGGCGCGAGACGTGGATTCGACGATTGGATTGGGCAAAACAACCCGAGATGATGCGGCGGTTTATCGCAAGTCGGTGGAGAATCATTTTCGTCCTGAATTTATTAATCGTATTGACCGCATTGTTATTTTTGATAATTTAAAATTACCTCATATTCTGCGAATTGCGAAGCTGCAAATACAGGAATTGCTCAGTCGTGACGGCTTTGTGCGCCGTATGACCATTCTAAATATTGACCCCGAAGCATTGGATTGGGTCGCACGCAGAGGCTTTGATGAAAAAATGGGCGGACGCGCCCTCAAACGCCAAATCGAACGCGACCTGACCGCACTTTCTGCCGACCAACTTATCCGCACCTACAGCGAGCGACCTGTGATTTTTAATATTCATTTCAAAGAAAATCGCTTGCTGCCGGACATCCTGCCACTGGATTTTGTAGAGCCGCTTGCGACGAATTGGATAGAAGAAATTCCCAACGAAAAACAAGCGAAATCGTATTATAAAGGACTCAAAAAACGCATCAGTCGCTTACGCGAAACGGTGTCGCGCGAGGGTGCGGGTGGCGAGATTGACCCCTCGGAATGGCATCGTTATCACTTCAAAGACCAAATTGATAATTTGCTCGAAAAAGTGAATAATCGTATCTTGGGATTCGGGCATGATATAGTCGAAACTGCCGTCAAACCTTTCCGTCTCAAACGGGTAGGCATGTCGAGCATCGTAGGCAGACTCGAACCACAAACCAAACACCGTAACCTAATGAAAGACAAGCTGTTCCAACGGGACGGCATCGAAGAACTCAAAGACGCTTTCCGCTACGGACGCGAGCATTTTGACCGCACCCAAACGCGCTATCTCAATGATATGATAGCCGCAAAATTTCTCGAAATCGGCTTACAAGCCTACCTCGACGATGACCGCCAACAAGTCGAAATAACGGTGCGCTCCTGCGTAGCGGGCGGCGGCGATGCAGAGGTCAAATACCTACTCGACCTCTACGAAAAAATGATGGAATCGCAAGACCTCCAACTCAAACGCAACAAAGCCGACCAAAGCATCACGATAGAGGGCTACGCACTGTACGAACTCTATGGCGGCGAGCAGGGCATCCACCTATTCTACCGCCCACACAAAAACCCGCTGCCGATAGCCGTACACGTCCGCCTGCTCAATGGCGAGGCACGTCCTACGCCCACGCCCAAAGTCGTCCGCGTCTATGACGGCACCGCCACTATTACCGACCTGCGTACCGATTTTTCAAATAGCGGGGATATTGCGCCGGAGGAGTTTGCGCTGTTTTTGTATGGGGGGGTGATGGATGTTGGGCGAGGTTCTCTGTAGTTTTACCTTGATTTCTTTCTCAAATTATTTTACAATAATTTGTATTCTTTAATCATTCAAAAAATGTAACTTAGCGACTTGAAAAACGAAAATTTTTAATGTCAAATCATTTTCAAACATATTTTAAAGCCTTACAAGCTCATAGTATTGACGAGATTACAGAACATTCACACCGTAGTTCTCTCCAACAACTTATACAGAGTGTAGCCGACTCGTCTATTAGAGTACTTCACGAACCTAAACGAACAGGTAAGTTTGGCGCGCCGGATTTCAAAATAACTCATACTGAAAGCATAGTCGGATATATTGAAAACAAGAAAATTGAAGAAAATTTAGATAACACCCTTAAAAGCGAACAGATAAAAAAGTATCAGGCTCTATCCGATAACATCTTGCTGACTAATTACATTGAATGGATTTGGTTGAAAAACGGTAATGTCCAGCAACGCGAAGCATTATGTTTTCAGACGGATATAGAAGACAAACGAAAAAAGCTAAATCCCGAGAAAGTTTTAGTTGTAGAAAAACTTATAAAATCATTTCTCTCCCAAGCCCCTAAAGCGATTTCAAGTACTAAGAAACTCGCAGAAGCACTGGCTAAAAGGGCAAAAATGCTCAAAGAAATCTTACTTGATGTACTAGAAATCCAAAAGGAAGAAGAAAATCGTCAGGGGCTTCTTTATCAATTGTTTGAGACCTTTCAAAGTTTTGTTTTTCAAGAACTTACCATAGAAGAATTTGCAGATACATTTGCTCAAAATCTTGTTTATGGGTTATTTTTGGCAAAATTAAATGCCAACAAAAATTCGATTAATCTTTATAATGCAAAAAAATACATTCCCTCATCTTTTTCACTGATTAGAGAGTTGGTAAATTTTCTGGATGAACTGGATAATGAAGATTATCTTTCAGCTAAGTGGATAGTTGAGGAGGTACTCACCATTATGAATAACCTTGATTTGAAGGCAATTAAAAACTCACTTTCTTTTGCCAAAGGGGAAAAAGATGTAGATAACGACAATATCATTATTAAAGACCCTTACGTATATTTTTACGAAGATTTTTTGGCCGCTTATGATAAAAAACTAAGAAAAGCAAAAGGCGTTTACTACACTCCCCCACCTGTTGTCAACTTTATGGTGCGAACCATTAACGATATTTTAAAAAATACTTTTAAGATTAAAAATGGATTGGCTAATAGAAAGAGTGTAACCTTACTTGACTTTGCTACCGGAACAGGAACGTTTTTAATAGAAGTATTACAACAAATCTTTGAGCAACTTGGTAAAAACTCAGGTAAGAAAGACCTTCTGATTAAAGAACACATTTTAAAAAACATCTTTGGTTTTGAATATTTACTTGCCCCTTATACTATAACACACCTAAAACTCTCACAGTTTTTGAGAGATAACGGATACGAATTGGAAGGACAAGAAAGACTTCAAATTTTTCTCACTAATACGCTTGCTCCTATTGATTTGCAACAAAAAATACCGCTACTTCCTGCATTGACTGAAGAAAGTAAACAAGCTCAAAAAATCAAAGACCGCCCTATATTAGTGATTACAGGAAACCCACCATATAGTAGAAAATCTAAAAATAATGACCCATGGATAGTCAATCTTGTCAACAGTTATAATTACGTTGACGGTAGAAAATCTCAAGAAAGACAAAATTGGTATCGAGATGATTACATCAAATTTATCCGATTTGCCCAACACAAAATGGATGAGGTTAATGAAGGTGTCGTAGCGATAATTACCAATCATACCTTCCTGCTCAATGTTACTATGCCTGGTATACGGCAGAGTCTGCTTGAGTCATTTAATCAAATCTATATCGTAAATCTCAACGGAAGTAGCAGACTCGAAGCAGATATACCAAAAGATTATAATAAGGATGAGAATGTCTTTGACCAAATACAACAAGGTGTTGCCATTTCGTTTTTCATTAAGCGAAAAGGGCTAAAAAGAGCGTTATATTATACCGATTTTTGGGGGAGTCGAAAAGATAAGTATCTGCGTTGCTTAGATGCGAATATTCAATCTATTGACTGGGTAGAATTGAAGCCGAAATCACCTGATTATTATTTCATTCCACGAGATGAAACACATCAAGCACATTATGAGACATTTTATTCAATCAAAGATATTTTCAAGGTGTACAGTTTACCTTTAATGACTGGTAGGAACCCCGTAACTACTAGACTTACAAAGAATGAACTTAAAGATGTTTTAAAGATATTTACAGAAAATGACGAAGAAAAAATCCGTGAGTTGCTTTCCTGTGGAAAAGATAGTAGAGATTGGAAAATAAGCAATGCAAAGAGAGACATCATTTCAACCAAAGCATCAGAAGACTATATAAGAGAAATCGCTTGGCGGCTTTTTGATACTAGATTCACTTATTATACTGGAAAATCCAGAGGATTTCATGCTAGCCCATCAGTCAACGTGTGCAAGCATATGCTTTACAACAATATTGGGTTATTACTACCCCGTCAAATTTCTAAATCTACATTTCGTCATGTTTTTTGTACACGATTAATCCCTGAAATGTGCGCTATATCCTCCGCTACAAAAGAACAAAATCAACTCTTCCCTCTATACACATATTCAATCACTGAATCAGGTACAAACCGAGAGGAAAACTTTACCAAAGATTTCAGAGCGTTTATTGATAAAAAGTATCGTAAAAAAATAAATTCCGAACAGATATTTGGCTACATCTACGCCATTTTGCATAGCCCTACCTATCGTAGTAAATATAATGAACTGCTGGGCGATAAACATGCTCGAATTGCCTTTACTGATAATAGAAAATTATTTCTCCAAATCTCAAAATTAGGAACTGAACTAATCAAAGTACATCTTTTAGAAACTTCTGTTGATTTTGATATAGGAAACTTTATTGGCAAAGGCTCGTATATCATTGAAAATGTGAAGTTTATAGAAACAGATAATCAAGGAAAAGTAGCCATAAATCAAACACAATACTTTGATAATGTATCAAGAGAAATTTGGGAATTTCAAATAGGTGGTCACAATGCTATCAACATATTTCTCAGTGCCAGAAAATCCAGACAGTTCAACTTGGACGAGGTAGAAAAAGTCACCGCTATTATCAACGCTATTGCGTTCACTCTCCAACAAATTAAGAAAATTGACAACATCACAAAATCATGGATATAAATGGAAATCATCTTTTACAGAAACAAACAAAAACCTGATTACTTTTTATTATACAAGGGTAAAAATGGAGTAGACCCACAAAAAATGTTACACAAATTGGCTCATACTGGAAAGTTTGTCAATAGTGGGTATGTAAAAGTGGATATAGAGCTAGGTCATATCCTCAAAACCGAACAAGATAGTGATTTCTTTCATTTTCTTGCTGACGATATATCCTCTAACCACATACCGCACCAAATGTACAACGATGAAACATTTAAGGCTTGGTATGAATTTAAAGAATTTAAACCTAATGAATGGCTCAAAATCTTCGAGGATATTCACAAAGCAAAAACAGAGCCTCTCGTTGATACTCAACATGGCACTCAAATAACCTTATTTTGATACTATAATCATAGAAATAATTGGAAGCCAGCGACTTGGCACTCACCAGCAAAAGAATGAGGTCGGCGGCGTGTAGGTGGGTTTTGATTTTTTCATCCCACTGTTCGCCTGCTGCTATCTTGCCGTCATACCAGGTCTCAATGGCTTGCTTGCGCTCCAATGGCGCAAGGTACTCCCGCAAGCGGTGAAGAAAAGCCTCATCCTCCCGTGCATAAGCGATAAATATTTTGGTTTTTTGCATAGTGTTTTTGTCGCCTGACGAATATTTCGTCCGCCGACTTGGTTCAAAGGTGATTCAACATTTAGTCGTCACATACGCGAGGAACGGGCTGGATACCGTCATTCGTCGGTACAAGAGCGCCGTTTTACCTCATTCGTCGGACGACAGGGCAAGATACATATTATTGAAAAAATATGGAAATGAAAACCCGTAGCACGGTGCTTCCAGCCCGTGCCTCGCGTTAGTTTTGCTATACATACATAATGCACGGGCTGGAAGCACCGTGCTACGGGTACGCTACGAGGTATTTGTTTCACAGTATTTTTTTGTGTAAATTTGAACAAAAATAATAAAATATGACTGCTCAAATAGCAACTTTGCCAAGCGTTCAAATAGAAGAAGCGCACCGCTTCACTGTTGAAGAATATGAAAAGATACTCGAAACGGGCATTTTCGATGATGAACGAGTTGAATTACTAAATGGAATCATTGTAGTTATGGGACTAATGAATGACCCGCATTTCGGGATGATTGTGCTTTTTAATGA
>CALHBW010000251.1 GCA_937930625.1 uncultured Saprospiraceae bacterium
GCTAATCAGGGTTAATTTTTCTCGCGCTTGCCTAATGGACTTTAAGACTATCTCGACTATTCCTTTATCATTTTTGATTTTTGATTGAGTGATTTTTGATTGAATTGCTTTTGACAATCAAAAATCACAAAATCAAAAATCACTCAATCATTCAATATCTGTAAATGTGCCGTTGTTGGAAAACCAAACACCTTTGTCGGCACCGTTGATGTCTCCGTCCAGATTGGTATCGCCTGCGTGATATTGATTGAATGAGCCGTTCATGGGTTCCCAGATGATTTTATCAGCACCATCAATCGTATGGTCAGTGCTAATGTCGCCTGCAAATGCGGCATATATGCCATCATTCATTTGTTTTTGTAAAGAAGCATTGCCTTGTTCAAAAGTCTGACCAGCGACTTCATTTGCCAACGAAACTGTCGTACCCGACCTGACCGGCAGGTGGTTGCGATGTTTGACAACAAGGTAATAATCCGTCTCTTCGGTTACAGCGATACGCGGCGGATTGATACCGTCATTGGAAATAATAAACCCATCACGACGAAGTAGTGCCGGATAAGAGGCAATGACTTTTCCGGGTATATCCTTATCATGCAATTCTACCAATACCCAATCTACGATAGCAGCATTTCCGGTGACTTGCAAAACGGCATCCGTTGTGGTCATTCTTTCGGTGTAGGGGTCGGTAAGCGGTATTAGGTTGAGTTGGCGCAATCGGTCATTCATCAAACCTGATGTAGCATCATACGCGCCTTCCAATATCACATTTGAATAGATGTCAGCCACCCAAATAGATACGGTTTTTGAACAAGCTTCCGAATTACTGACAGTCAGGGTGTGCTGTCCCGGAGTGAGTGGTGTTGTGGAAGCACCGGGTAGCTCATTCCATTCATATTGAATGTCAGGAATATTGGAAATTAACTCAATAGCTCCACCAGTATTTGTTTGTAGCTCGACATCGGGCAAAGGTGTACCATTCGGGACTATGACCATTGCTGTCAAGGTTTGTCCGAAACTATCTGTTACGATGACTTGGTGTTCTCCCGGTGGGAGATTTTCGGCAGTAGCCGTGTTATCGCCATTACCCCATTGATACTCATAAGGCGGTGTACCGCTCGTGATAGTAACAGTCGCCGAAGAAGGTTCTTCGCAAGTAGCGGCATAAGCAATCGCCTCAAATTCGAGTGCAGGAATAGCACCATCCGCGCTCCCACTGCTAAATGAACCGATAAAAACATCTTCTCCATGCAAGAGCGTACCATCACTTTGTATCGCCGTGACATCACGAATAACGGCACGAAACTGCGGGGTGTCAATAGTTGGTAAATCTTCCGTAATGATAGATAATGTGCCGATACTACCAATGCCTGTTTTGTTTTGTAAATCGCTGCGCGTAAGGGTAAAATCGCTGTTTCGAGCAAAATCATCATGGATGGAAATAATATTGGATGGAGCAAGCCACGAGTTCGTATTTGTCAATTCGGCAGTATAACTTTCTGCACTATTCAAATTGCTAAGGTCGAGGCTAAATGACAATCCATGTATAGGAGTTGTGCCTTGTACATTATTACCCACTCTAATTTCAACTTCATATACAGAACTGCCATCAAAATTCTGCGCCTGTGCAATTTGCGGGCTGATTTGCAGAGCATCATCTTGATAAAATTGGTGCTGATAATTGATATTGGTTTTCTGATAATTGACTTCGATAATATCCAAATCGGCTTCATCCACCAAGCCACTGCCATCGGTATCTTGATGTTTACCGTTGATTCCCCCGATGGCATTATCCCAGTCGGGTGTGGGTTGAGGTGTCCATGCTACGGAGGCGTTCGGGCGTACCTCTCCTGTATTGCCTTCAGCTAATCCCCATAACAATATATCTGCACCGCTTACAATACCATCTGCATTGGCATCGCCGGGATATACGGGGCTTTCAGGAGCATTGCCTTCGATGATGAGTGTAATTGGGGCGGTATTGAGGTAGTAATTTGGCATATTGGGATTATAGACTAAACAAGTGTAAAAACCCACATCATTAAGTTGTAAATCGCTTAATATTAACTTGTTTTGAGTGGTGGTGTCAATCGGGCTGCCATTGCGAAACCAATGATAGGTATTATCCGCTATATTTTCGTCAAATCCCAGTTCAATCATAAAGGTGCCACCCGATGTTAATTCTATCGTATCTGGCGTGCCAATGGCATTTTGATAACCAAAATTAAAGGCTTGAAATTGCAACAAGTCATCAAATGAGAGGTAATTATGTTTTAAATCTATTTCTTCTAAATTTATCCAGTTTTCTGCGAGATTTTCGGGAAGGGTATTCAACTCATTATTAATTAGATGCACATTTTTCAGCCCCACCATGTTACTCATTTCAGCTGGGAGGGTGGTTAATTTTGCCGAAAATGAGAGTGTTTCTAAATTAGTTAGATGACCGATTTCAGGGGGTAATTCGGTGAAACCTCCTCCAAGACGCAAGGTTTTTAGTGAGGTCATATTTCCGATTTCGGGAGGTATCTCGTCGATATAGCCTGCTATTATAAGTGTTTCAAGATTGGGTAACATAGTTAATTCGACAGGAATTCCATCTACATTATCTTGGATAACAGAAAAATAACGCAGCTTGGTCAAATTGCCTATGGTGCGTGGTATAATTCCACTAAGATAATTTTCTTTATAATAAAGCGTCTCCAAATCCAGTAGCTGCCCGATAGCGGGTGAGATACGGGTAATTTCATCGTCGTCAAAATCTAATCCGGTGACACAACCCTCTTCTGATAAAGTTACACCTACCCAGTTTTCCAATGGTTCTGACATATTGTGCCAGTGCAGGTCTCCGTCCCTATGATTTTCAGGAGCACCAATTTGTACCAATGCCAACGAGTCTCTAAGACGACAATTATAGTATATTTCATTAACTGTAATAGTAACAGGTTTGGTATAAATTGTCAAATCGGGTAATGTGGGGTTCGTTACTTGGCAAGTATAGTCACCAATATCTGCGGTTTGTAGGTTGGTTAGCGGTAATTTACCATCTAGGGTTGTGATGAGCAAGCCCCCGTCTTTGTACCATGTATAAGTATTGTTTTCGACATTTTCATCGAATTCAAGGTAAATCGTATAATCGTCACCCGGTGGTAAATGAACAGAATATCCCACACCAACTGTATCTTGTGGAGCGTAAATATATGTTTCAGGGACATTGGATTGTAATAAATCTTCAAAAGTAAGTTGGTTGCCAGAGACATTGAGCGAACCTACAGATGACTCGAACAAACCGGGCACTAAACTAGACATTTGATTGTTCTGTAAATCTATGGTGTGTAATTGCGGGCGCTCTATATAGTTTTGATAAGTGTAAGTCCTATTTTTAAATTGGTTATCACTCAGTTTAAGTACTTTCAAGTCAGCACTTGGCGGGAGAAAATATGGCAGAAAACTATTATATTGCATAGGGTTATTACTCAAATCAAAGTGTTCCAGATTGGTGAGCAGACTAGTACCACCCAAAATAGCAATATCATTATTACTAAAGTCGAGATATTTTAAATTTTCTGGTATTTCTAATCTCTGAAAATTAACTTGTCCTGAAAGTTGATTATTTGATAAATCCACAGAAGATAGTTTGGGTAATATGTTGAAACTGCCGTCACTATGAGTTATAAAACCTCCTGTGAGATTGTTATTACTCAAGTCTATGGTTTCGAGGTCTGCGAGTTGTTGTATAGTTGTGTATAATTCTCCTCCTGTCAATATATTCGGTAATACAAGTGCCTGTACCCTGCCTGTCTCATTAAGTGTTACACCTTCCCATGTGTTCATTGGCTGTAACAAATCCCAATCATGCCCCGGCTTAAAGGTGGTAGATTCGTAAAAATCCACCAAAATCAAAGAATCTAAATGCTGTGTATTTGGTGCAATCTGCACACGGATAGTATCCGAATATAATACCAAGTCGGGCAATTCCGAATTCGTCATTTCACATACATACATACCGGAATCATCTACTTGTAGATTGCTTAGGTTTAAACGCCCCTCATCTATAAGTGTAGAGATTATGATACCATCTCGGTGCCATTTGAAGATGTTTCCGGGGTTTTGATACGTATGCATATTTGCTATTATAGTCCTGTGACTTCCAACTATATCAATAATAGCATCGGGAGACACGGACACAGGTAACTGCGGATGGTATAGAAATGAATCAATTTCTACGGAAGCGAGGGGCAATAAATCTACAAGGTCAAGTTGGTTGTTTTGTACATTCAAATAGGTAAGGTCAGGGATTCCCACAACACCGGATATTGTAGTGAGTTGATTACCACTCAAATCTAAATGCGTGAGGTTACTAAAATTTCCCATACTATAACTATTAGCTTGACCACTATTTAGGGTATTTGGTATTTCGAGTCGCTCCAAACACCCTTCGGAAGAAAGTATGACTCCGTACCAACTATCCATGGGCTGTGACAAATCCCACTCAGGAGCTTCTTCTTTAAATTCTATCTTTTCATAAAAATGCACCAAAGCCAAAGAGTCTCGTTCTCTACAACTTCCAACACCCAATGTGATAGGAGCAGTTTCTAAGGTCAATTCAGGAAAATTTGTGTCGGTAATAATTGCAGTATAAACACCTGCATCCGAGAGCTGTATATCAGTAAGTTCTAAATTATAGATAGCAGTAGTATCTATGATAGTTGTACCATCTTTATACCATACAAAAACGTCATTATCCGTACCATAATAATCCAATGTAATTGTGTAATCCGTGTTGACATAGGCTTGAATATCCATCGGACAATTGAGTATTCCTTGCGGTGCGTATATTACCTCTCCGGCTGTACTATCAGGAAGTCGATTGGATAAATCCTGAAAATCAAGGCTGTTATTTGATACATTGAGATAAGTCAATTGATTGACATCACTCAGATTGGGTAATGTTTTCAAACCATTATTACTCAAATCTAAATAGGTGAGTTGCGACAAATCATCCAGCCTTCCGTAATAATAATTTACTTGTCCATACATTACACCGGATAAGTCAAGCTCCTCTACACAACCTTCCGGTGAGAGCGTCACGCCATACCAATTTTCCATAGGGCTTTCTATGTCCCACTCAAATGCTGTTTTAAACTGGACATCATGATAAAAACTTGCTAAAATTAACGAATCTCGTTCTCTACAACTCCCTACACTCAACATAATAGGAGCTGGCTCTAAAGTCAAATCCGGAAAATTGAAATTTGTAATAACAACCTCGTAAGTCCCTTCATCAGAAAGCTGTACATCAGTTAATTCCAACTGATTGCTTGTGGTTGTGTCTATAACAACATTATCCTTATACCATACAAAAACCTCGTTGGGAGTGCTATAATACTGAAATTTAATTGTATAGTCGTCACCGACAAATACTTCAACATCCTTCGGATAGTTATTAAGTATTCCTTGTGGTGTATAGACCAATTCGGCACTGCTTGGTAGTTTCTGTAAATCGTAAAAATCAAAATTATTATACGCTACATTAACATAAAGCAACTGGGTAGCAGCCGTCATATCGGGCAACTGACCTAGACCATTATTGCTGAAATCAAGATGGGTGAGTTGGGGGAGTGTAGAAGTATTTAAGGTGTAGGTATAAAAAAAATCCAATACTCCGGCTAAATTGAGTTGTTCTACACAACCTTCCGGCGAGAGGGTTACGCCATACCAATTTTCCATTGGTAGTTCAAGACTCCATCCAAAACCGGGTTTGAATTGCAAAGAATTTTGGAACGATACGAGCGTCAAAGAGTCCTGCGTCCTACAATTCTGCCCAAGGGAAGCAGTGACCATCGCACAGAAAAATAAAGCAACTAAACACAAACGTTTCATAGTTCAATTTTTAATAGTGTTAATGCAAGTCAAACTTGCAAATTCCAGTCATAAGGGTTGGTATTACACTTTTTCGAAGTTCGTTATTTGAGTTTCTTTGAAGTAGTCGGTTTGTACATTGCAAAAGTACGGTGCTTATTTATTATTTTTTGTTAATTTTATCGGTCAAAATATTTATAATTAATAATATTTTTATTTTATAAAATAATGATTAATAAATAAATGAATGATTCAAAAATATATTTACTCTTACTTATTTTTAATAAAAAAGAACTGCGCGAATTAGAGAAATTTGTGGAAAGTCCGTTTTTCAATACCGATAAATCCGTTGTTTGGCTACTTAAATGGTTAAAAAAGCACTTAGAAAATAAAAAAACGCCCCCCACTAAACAGATGTCGTACATCCGTACTTTCGCAAATAAATCTGCTCCTTCAAATCCCCTGACTTCAGCCGAAGCGCAGGCACTCAATGTAGTATCAAGCAAACTCACTCAATTGGTTTTCAATTATTTAACGTGGAAAAAACTGGAAAAAAACGAGGTATATAAGCAACACCTACTCTTGCAGAGTTTTTTGGAGAATAACGCGCCGGATTTGTTTCGGTTACATTTCACTAAAATTTACCCCCAAAATAAAATCCAACAAATGAGTGCAGCAACTTATTACAACCAACACCTGCTCGAATACGATTTTTCTCGTTGGAATTTGCTGCAAAAACACAATATTCAACAGAAAGACAACCTTCAATCGGTCAGCGATAATTTAACGCTTTATTACCTCATACAACAACTTGAATTGGGCTGTGAAATGCTAAGTTTCAGCCGTGCATACAAGACCTTATACAACTACGATGCGCTTACACATGCACTTGAAATGGCTAGATTGCCACAATTTCGCGACCACGCCCTTATCAAAATATACAGCACTGCTGTACTTATTTTGAAAGATGAGCAAACGATCCATTTTGAACAACTTAAACACCTACTTGACATTCACGAACATCAAGTTGCAAGACGCGTACTGAACGATATGTACATTTTGGCGACTAACTTCTGCACCCGCCGAATCATCGCCGGACAAACAGAATACCTCGAAGAGCTTTTCCAGATTTACCAACTCATGTCCGAAAAAAACCTTCTGACAGAAGGCGAATATATTCCCGTAGGTAAAATGAAAAATATCATCAGTGTAGCTTGTCAGTTGCGACATTTTGATTGGATTCGGCAACTTATTGAGGATAGTAAAATGCACATTGCACCACATTTTCGGGAGAGCGTGTATTCCTTCGGTATCGGCGTGATTCATTTTTACAAAGGCGAATTGCGACAAGCCATCAGCCACCTCATTCGAGTGGATGATATTGACATCAATTATCACCTGTCCGGCAGATTTGTACTGATGAAAGCCTATTACGACCTCGACGAAGATTTCAGTGAGCGCACTGAGCAAATT